>DATNPC010000039.1:0-3324 GCA_036703375.1 Allocoleopsis sp. | reverse complement strand
CAATTTCTCATTCCTCAAAAGCTTTATGGTCGCGAACACGAGCTATCTACCTTGATGGATGCGTTTGAGCGAGTGAGTCTTGGGGCAACTGAAATGATGTTAGTCAGCGGTTACTCAGGAATTGGCAAATCTTCATTGGTTAATGAAGTCCACAAACCCATCGTGCGCCGACGGGGTTACTTTATTTCAGGTAAGTTTGACCAATTTAAACGGAATATTCCTTACGCTTCCTTGATTCAAGCCTTTCAGGAATTAATGCGGCAACTTTTGACAGAAAGTGCTGAAAATATCGCTGTTTGGAAAGCACAACTGCTAGAGGCTCTCGGAACCAACGCTCAGATCATTATCGATGTGATTCCTGAAGTTGAACGAATGATTGGTCTTCAGCCAACAGTTCCTCAATTGGGCCCAACTGAAGCCCAGAATCGCTTCAATCGAGTATTTCAACAGTTCATTTACGTCTTTACTCAACCAGAACATCCTCTCGTTCTCTTTTTAGATGACTTGCAATGGGCGGATTTAGCGTCCCTGAAATTAATTCAGCTACTAGCTTGCGACAGTGATAGTCAGTATCTATTACTGCTAGGAGCCTATCGCGATAACGAAGTTAATCCGACTCATCCATTAATGTTAACTCTGGAGGAGATTCAGTCGTCGGGTGCAGTTGTTAATAACATTATCCTCAAGCCTTTAGATATTACTCATGTCAATCAATTAGTCAGCGATACCCTTCGTACTGATACAGAACAGTCAAAGTCTCTGACTGAGTTAGTGTTTAACAAAACTCAAGGCAATCCCTTCTTTTTGACTCAACTCCTTAAATCTCTCCACCAGGAAAATTTATTATATTTTAATTTCAGTCAAGGTTGCTGGCAGTGGGATATCAATCAGCTGCAAGACATTGATATCACCGATAATGTAATTGAATTAATGGTTAGCCGGATTCAAAAGCTACTTCCTGCGACGCAAAATGTTTTAAGATTAGCAGCCTGTGTTGGCGATAAATTTACTTTAGATGTTCTGAGTATTGTTAGTGAAAAATCCCTGACAGGAACCGCAGCAGATTTGTGGGAATCTCTCCAAGTGGGTTTAATTTTACCCTTGAACTCATCCTACAAAATCCCTCTAGTTGGGGAATCGGAAATGGGAAATGAAGCATCACTAATTCCCAATACTGAATCCCCCATCCTCTATAAGTTTCTTCATGACCGGGTGCAGCAAGCCGCTTATTCGCTGATTCCTGCGGAGGAAAAACAACAAACTCATCTGAAGATTGGAGAACTGTTGCTCAAGCATACCCCTGAAGCTGAGCTTGAGGAAAACATCTTTGAAATTGTTAACCAGCTCAATGTTGGCGCTGAGTTAATGAATCAGAAATTACAAAAAGACAAACTTGCCCAACTTAATTTAATGGCTGGGAAGAAAGCTAAAGCCGCAACAGCTTATGAACCAGCCTGTCGTTATTTATCACAAGGATTAGTGCTCCTCTCGCAATCCAGCTGGATTGAGCAGTATAACTTGACGCTGGATTTGCATGTTGAGGCAACCAGCGCGGAGTATTTAAATATGAATGCTGAACGAGCAGAACGGCTATCGAAAGTTATTTTACAACAGGCTAATAGTTTGCTCGATAAAGTTAAAGTTTATGAACTTCAAATGCTATTTTACATCCAGAAAAATCAAATGAAGTCTGCATTAGAAACTGGACTCAAAGTTCTGGATATGATGGGTGTTACTCTAGCGACTGAACCGCCTGAGGAAATGAATATCGAGGAGTTAGCCAACCAACCGGAGATGACCGATCCACAACAGCTCGCAGTGATGCGAATTTTGGTCAGCTGTGCGGCTCCCGCTTATGCGACAACACCTGAAGTATTTCCCCATATCGCCTATACCCTAGTCAACCAGAGTGTTGCTCATGGCAATACGGCATTTTCAGCATTTGGATATGCGCTTTATGGTTTAATTTTGTGCGCCCAGTTAATCGATATTGAGGCAGGCTATCGCTACGGACAACTTGGGCTAAAGCTATTAGATCGATTTAATGCCAGACCTTTAAAAGCTGCCGTCCACAATATCGTTCACGGTCATATTATTCATTGGAAAGAACATGCTAAAGAGTGCATTGCGCCTTTGTTGGATGGCGTTCAGACTGGATTAGAGTTCGGAGATTTAGAGTGGTCGGGCTACGATCTATTCTATACTTGCGACCAGATGTTTTTTATCGGTCAACCCCTAGAAGCAGTTGCCCAAAAACAAGCACAACATCTAGATTTATTACTCAAATTGAAACTCGATTTCCAGAGTTCTTACCTGAAAAACTGGCGAATTGCGGTTTTAAATTTACTCGGTGCGCCAGAGGAAGAGTATCGCTGCCATGGTGAAGTTTTGAATGCAGACGTTCTGTTGGAACGAATCCTCAAGGTAGAGAATCACATGCTGCTATTTGCGGCTTATTTCTCTAGAGCAATTCAGGATTATTTGGCTAAAGATTACGATCGAGCGATTCGCAACTCGACTTTAGCAGAAAAACACTTGGGAGGTGTGAACGGTCTGAGCCTGAATGCTACCTATTACTTGTATTATTCGCTTGCCCTTCTAGCGCAGTATTCCAAGGTATCCAAAGAGGAACAACAGCAAGTTTTACAACAAGTCGCCCAACATCAGCAAAAAATGCAGAAATGGGCATTTCATTGTCCAGTCAATTTCCAGCACAAATACGATTTAGTGGAGGCAGAAAAGGCACGAGTTTTGAGTCAAAATTTAGACGCGATGGAGTTCTACGATCGCGCGATCGCAGGTGCCAAAGAACAGGGTTTCCTCCATGAAGAAGCGCTGGCAGCCGAACTCGCAGCCCAATTCTATTTTGAGCGAGGTCGGGAAAATGTGGCAAGAGACTATCTGACTCAATCCTACTATGCCTATGCTCAGTGGGGGGCAGCCGTTAAAATCCAAGACTTGGAAGCCAGATATCCTCACATCTTCTCCCAGATGCCCAAACGAAAAACAAAAAGCGTAGAGATGAATCGAACCATTAGCTCTACGACAACAGGGGGTTCCGGCATTCTGGATTTAACCACCGTCATGAAAGCCTCACAAGCCCTTTCTGGCGAAATTGTCCTCGGTAAACTGCTAACCACGTTAATGCACATTGCGATCGAAAATGCTGGTGCAGAAATTGGATTCCTCATCCTCGAACAAGCAGGGCATCTAGTCATAGAAGCATCAGGACGAATCGATAACGAGGAAATCGTAGTTGAGCAATCGACGCCAATCGAAACCAGTCAGCAAGTTCCTCTTTCTCTGATTAATTATGTAGCCAGA
>DATNPC010000038.1:0-15017 GCA_036703375.1 Allocoleopsis sp. | reverse complement strand
CACTCCAATAGGTTCATTCGATCAAAGCCACTCTCTCGCACCTGTTATGACTTTACTGTTAAATTCCCTTTCCTCTTGGCTTGGGTTCGCGACGTAACGTCGCGAACCAATCCCCTCTCTCCACATCCCGTGAAAAGTCAGCTAGTTCAATCGGCAACCGTTCATCAAGATCCAATCGGAACGTCCCATAGTGACTCGACTTCCGATGGTCGCAAGTATTCTCTATCTCGCTCTGATTTTTGTTTGGGGGGTGGAGGAGAGTGAGTTGAAAACTTTGCCTTAAATGGATGTGGAGTCGTTGCGGCTGGCATGAGTCTAGACCTCATGCTTGTGTATCTATCTCTACGATACTCTGCCTAAAAGAGGACGAACTAGGCAAAGTTAGTCAAGAGATAGCTGAATTGTCTCCCTTGGGAAGGGATAAAGCTGAAATAATTGCACGGTATAGGTTTGAGCGAATTTGGCACTTCATGACAGCTTCGTTACTTTTCCCCCGTGTTGATGTAAACTAAACACGACTGCAACATAGGTTCATCCCTGGAAGCCGTCAATAATGCATCCAGGCGTTGTTCCGCGTTCAAGAAATCCTCCCAAACAAATAGTGAAGATAGCCGCTACCCGGTCAAAAGGGCAAATCCTCATCATCTTCCCAATCGTCAGCATCAAGAGGGGACGCCTCCATCAGGTGTCCTACATTCAGTCGCACGACCAACGGTTTCCCTTCTACCTGACAATCCGCCAGGAGAATCTTCGGGTTCTTCTCGTGAGGATGGGTCTTTCCTGTAAAGATGAATACGCTTGTTTCGCTTGAGCAGTACTTGGAAAACCAGTTTTTGAATTGTACGAGATAATTGTTGCCGAGAAGAGCGATCGCGTTCCAATCGATCGTGTATCGCCCACCAGGAGTTAACGGGGGCTTTGGCTCGGTTCGGGATAACATACTTTCGGGTGCGACTTCGACCCAGTGAGGATGGTCGTCGTGACCGATTTGCACGAACCTCGTTTGGTTAATTAAGAAAAGTCGCTGCACTTTTCCTACTCCAGTGCCACCTGGAGGCACCAATTCATCTATCATACACACCGCCAGCATGAAGGAACTCAACGTTTGCTCCAAACGCCTGGTGATGCTTTCCAGTCGCTTGACGATTCGTTTCCAGATTTGGAGATTAGGTGCGGCAAATGCGATATACGGGGTTTGAGTAGCAATCGATACTGTTGGCGAACTTCACAATTGATGGCCTCCGGTGAGCAGCGCAGGGGAATGAAACAAGCATTGACTTCACTCAAAAAAAATCCTTACCCAAGTAATACACGGATAAAGTCGAGTTTCCATGTATTACTTGGAAGGAGCAAGTAGAGATTTAGATGTTATTCGGGTTAACAACCAAGGAAGACTTCAAGTGGTAGCGAGTGCGGCAAATCTTGATGTTCGTGTTTTAGCATGAGGTACGCCTTGTAACCAAGCGACCATCCTCACTACATTAATCGCGGCTGCCGAGAGAATGTGCTGTAACTGGACTTTGGCTAAACCTGTATAGCGAGCTTTCCGTAAACCAAACGCCCTGACGCCTTGGGAAATTGTTCCTTCAACTCCCGCCCTTGTGTCATAGATTTTTTTCCACTCGTCCGTTTCTTGTTGAACTCTGATAGATTGAAGCAGTTCATGCTCTTTTTTTGGGCGCAGAGTCAGTCGTCTGGGTTCAGAATCCGAGCGAGTACATAGAGAACGACTGGGACAAAGTCGGCACGTCCGTCTAGGAAAGCCCACACGAATGACCTGATTACCCCACTTGTCTTGATAAGGAGTCCACTTTTTCAAACTCTTTTTGCCCATTGGACAGGTGACTCGCTTAGTGTTCCAATTCACCTTGAACAGGCTAATGTCATAACCTCCTGGAATCTGAGATTGCCAACTAACATTGGGACGTACTGGACCGACCACTGCCACCCCATACTGCTTGCGGCTGGTTACAAGTAAAGTGGCATCAACATAACCCGCATCAACAATATGCTCGTCCGGGAGTAAGGCTTTGGAAGCCAAAGACTCATGAATGGGTTCGGTCTGATCCACATCGCTGATGTGTGCTTGAGTGGTCTCCACATTCGTAATCAGATGAACTTCATCTTGATCGCAGGTTTCAGTAATATGCACTTTGTAGCCAGTCCAAGTGACAGAACGCTTGTTGCCGTAGCGAGCATCTCTGTCATAAGGGGAATCTATCCTTGTGCCAGTTGGTGGTAAGTCAGTGGCAGCCCGCAAGCGGATCTGGTCATTCTCGACATAATATTGATGAATCCAGGTGAGTCGTAGGATTTCCACTGCTGGAATTTGGCGCAGGTAGCTAACAGTGGGAGTCTCCCACAGAGCCTTCAGCAACAGCATCCCATCCGCCCCGATGGTTTCAGCATATTGGGTTCGGGCAGGAATCCCTTTAGGTAAGCGATACTCATCGACAGCCCGACTATATCGCTCAAACCACTCCGGGGGAACCCAAGAGCGTAACCATTCTGGGGCAACCGTAGCAATGGCATTAAGTGCCGCCCGAAGCGTTTCCCCATTGCCTTCGAGTCGATTCAGGGTACGAATCGCCGCCTCTACATGGGTTGAATCGGTTCGCTGCTTACCCCTCTCCTTTAACCACCCACGCTCTTTGAATTGCTCTAGGAGAAGGTCTAAAAGTTGTTGTTCCACCCCACCTTTCATCAGTCGGGTTCTAAATTCACACAAAACACTGAAGTCAAAACCTGGGTCAGTCAACTCTAACGATAAAGCATATTTCCAGTCGATACGGCTACGAACCGCCTCGGCAGCTTGCCGGTCTGACAACCCTTCGATAAATTGCATCACACAGATTAATGCCAATCGCCAAGGACAGACGGCAGGTTGACCATCTTTTGCAAACAGCGTCTCAAAGTCCCCGTCACTGTAGAGTGTCCCGATTTCATCCCGCATCGTTAGATATAAGTTGCCTTTGGGAAAAGCAGCTTGAGCAACTTGGCTGGTTGTGAGAGGAACTGGCTTGATGCGGCACGGATGTAGAGACATAGCTGCCCTCCAGGGACAAAACTTTGGGAGAAGAGGTTTTATTGCTATTGTCAGCATAGCTTCTTTCCATGTATTACACGGTAAACCAAGCTAAGGTTAAACCATGTATCACATGGGAGTCGAGAGTCGTGAAGCGAGACATTCAGGGAAAGTTTACGCTCAAAAATGATGACTATCGTCAAGTTCGCACGCTCAGACTCACGGATGCTACATGGATGGCATTAGGCATAGCGGCAGAATGTCTCGGCATAACCAGGGCTGATTTACTCGAACAGGTAGTCAGGGAGAATAATTTGACATTTCCCGTTGGGACAGGTCTAAACCCGTCTGTTTCTCCAAGTCAAAACGTTGAACAATTGACAGTTTTAGCCGAACAGGTTTTAGAAGAGCTAAGGCTAGGCAAACAAGCTTCCAGCTATAAGTCGGCTCAAAAAGCTTTAAGACGATTCATCGAATTGGCGACTACAACAACGACAGCAACAACCCCTTCCGAGTAATACATGGATAATTCCCCTTTCCCGTGTATTACTTGGGTAAGGATTTTTGTGAGCGAAGTCAATGCTTGTTTCATTCCCCTGCGCTGCTCACCGGAGGCAGTCAATTGTGAAGTTCGCCAACAGTATCAGCAATCGTGCAGAATCTTACGCTAAGGCTGAAAAGCCTTACTGACAAGCATTCTGGCTATCGACATTTTTGCCTCTCAGAAGCGTACCAATTGAACTCTAAGTTATTTGGTACAGCAATTGGTTACGAATTTTCAAGGGTTTGAAGCTTCTGATTTTCAACAGGTTCAATTGGTACACCTGAAGCCAAGAGCTTAGCGTAACTTTCTGTTCGGATGATACTCCAACCCCTATACCAGTGAGTCCTGTTGCAGCTCACTAACACTTGGCAAGACCTTAACAACGCCCTGGTTGAGGAATTCATATTATTGAACGCCCGGATTAGGGCTATTTGAACGAGCGATGCACTGGTCGAGGAGTTTTCGTTCATGGGGCTTAAAGTCTTGCTCTATTGCTCATCAAGTTGGCTCAACGAGAGAAGCGCTGCATCATTGACTTAGCCCGCTTCAGGTTGGCCAGTCTAAGCCGATGTTCTCCCCGCATCTTTGCTTGTGCGAGAATCGTCTGCCATGCTTCTGGGTCGTTTGAGTAGTGTTCAAACAACGCTTCGATCAAGACTTCCCGGCTTATCCCATTATTCTGACAAACCTCGCTAAGGCGCTGACTTAAGGCGGCTTCTAATCTAAAGGTAGTCTGCTTGGTTAGAAGCTGTTCTGGCTCTTGTTGGGATACCTGATTATCCGGTTGTCCAGATGTCGAGGTATCTATACCTGGAGATTCCTGACTCGGAGATTCTTGATGTCTAGATGTCGAGATATCTATATCATTTGATTCTGGATATCTAGATGTCGAGATATCTACACTTGGAGAGAGCGAGGTATCTCGATTGGGAACGCTAGGTCGTTGTCGCTTTTTCAAGCGTTCAAGGGCATCATTGCTCATGGGTCAGTGCCTCGATAATTTTCTCGATCGGGTACTGCAAGTCCTGTTGTCCAATCTCAGACAGCAATTGTCCGTTGCGAATGGCTCGTTTAAACTGCTCCGACTCGCGGATACTAGGCAACACCGGAATATCTCCGGCAAACTGTTTCATGGCTTCGATATTTTCCTTACTCTCCAGAGTTTGAGTGCGACCGATCCAGCGGTCTCTAAACGGAATGACTCCCAGCACTTTGCCTGTAAATGCCATGACTTTCGCTTGCTCTTGCAAGAACTCCAGGGTATCGATTAAAGAGTTGACGCCTTTGGTGGCAGCTTCGGCTGGAATCAAGATGAAGTCGGTGGCTCCCACGGCGGATAAGCAAATTTGGGAGCGGGAAGGCTGGACATCAATGAGTACGTAATCAAATAGCTTTTGGACAGCCTTGAGTCGCAGTTTGAGGATAAAGGCACCTGCACCACTGCTGGCTAGGTAATCTGAGACTTTGAATAAGCCGCGATCGGCGGGGATGAGAAATAGATTTTCGTAGTTGGTGGGGTAGATGCCGTCTTCTGTGTCTACAGCTCCAGTGAGGACTTCTAATAAGGTGGGCTGATGGGCGACGACCTCGTGATTGAGATAAAAGGTAAGGTTAGCTTGCGGATCGCAATCGACGGCTAGGACTCGTTTCCCAGATGCTGCTAGCAACAGCGAAAGAAAGAAGATGACGGTTGTTTTCCCCTGTCCACCGGAGAGGGAGACACAGGCACACGTTTGCACGCTCGTCCCAGACCTAACTCGATACAGTTCAGAATATAGTCTAGATATGCAAATGTCTAGATATCTAGGTATCAAGAAATGTAGATATCTAGACTTCAGGCTGAGCGTGATAGGGGAAGAGTGTCAAAATCTCAGATTGTAACTGTGTGATAGTGCGATCGCGTTATCAAGACTTCGCCAACAGTCGTCATGAGCGCTCGCGCTCACCAGCACCAATGAAAATCGGGACGATTTACAAGTCAGTATCCATTGCTACTCATAGCAGGAAACACCAGAGGTTGGGTCTGGGCAAATTATCTCACTTGCCCAACTTAAAACGCTACAGACTTAACCCTCAGATGCTGAACCAATTTTTTTGAGGATATTCGGCTTTCTTCAATAGAACTCATGTAAGGAAGCATTCGCTGGCGGACAAAACTCACCATTGCCGGATAAACAAACGGAACAGTCCAAATTCCAAATGGAACTTTGGCCTCAATTTGAAGTTGAATTGCATTTGCAATCAGTGAAATATAACGCCCTGCCTTTTGTAAATCTGGTCTAACAAATCCAGAGGTATATCGGATCGTGTCAGAATCTAGGCGATGAGTGATAATCCAACCAACTACATCTCCTCGGTAACGCAACCCCAAGCTATTCAGAGATTCAAGATTTTGCTCATGCTGAAACGGCATCAACTGTGGTGGAATCCAAGAGTTTTGTTGTTGCTGAAGCGCAATGCGATCTTCCTGGGTGATTTCTTGCCAGGGAAACAAACTGTAGTTCGCAGGTAAAGCAGTCCGCTTCATCCAGGGTGCGTTCATAATACTGCTACAGGTTGATTTACCTACTAACATTCGTGGCTGGGGAGAAGTCCAATGGCAGATTTCTAGCAACCGCTCCAGCGCAGGTGTTGTCGGTTTCCCCGTCGTGTAGACTAATTCTAGGTGTGTACAACCCTGAGAGCGTAACTCCGATTCCAATCGTCTCAAAAGGGCTGTACCAATTCCTTTGCCCCGGTAGGATGGAGCTACAAAAATAGAAAGCACCTGAGCTAATTTACCATCCGGTTGAATTTCTGATAACGCCAGACCAACAGGTTCGAGCGCATTAGAAGCGGCGATCGCCACGATAGCACTTCCTGGTTTTAAGACTTGCAACTGAGGGCGAAATAATGGAAAGGTAAATGCTTGATAAGCCGATGCTTCAAACGCCAATTCTAGACGATTTAGAGTGTACATTTTACCAGCCCTACCTATACTAGGAATAGTGATTTTTAGTGAACATCCAAGCTTAAAACTAATCTTGTGCGCCTTCCCTCATCAAATATTTTCAATTGGCACTGCTCCATCCCCATCCCCCAAATTGTGGGATTGGTTGAATGAGATTGGCATAGCGACTTTGGGCTTGAATCTCCAAATTTTTCTGAGCCAATTGCTCGGGAATTGAGATTTGATAAATGGGTTCTACTGGCTCGGCAATTGCTTTCCAGACGCGATCGTAAGCGGTTGACATCTGGCAAATTTTTTCCTGCACAGTCTGTGCTGGCTGATAAAAAGTCTGTTGAATGATTTCATATTCCTTGGAATATTGCTCCTGTACCGTCCGTTCGTCTATCATTTGAGCAGCAATGCGTTGTAGCTTACTGTCCAGGTGGCATTTCTCCCCTAGAAATCGAGTGTAACGGTTGCGGCCAAAACGCATCGCGATTGACATCCCCGTCGTTAAATACTCTACGTAATGCCACGCCGCTGCTGGAAAAAACAACGCCTCACCAGGATTGAGGATGCATTGCACACCGCCTGCATAGGTAATGAAAGCATCTTTTTCTGCCTCGCTCATATGTTCTAGGCACACCATACTCCAGTGCTGATTTGGAACTAATTTGGGGGCAGCATTGGCTGGAACGATCGCAATCCGCTTACTGCCACAAACTTGGTAAAACAAAACTTGACGAAAGTCACCATCAAAGTGTAGATGTGCATAATTCCCAGCATTGCCTAAAAATAGCCGAGTCGTCAGATCGTCCCGATCTCCAAATCGACAATATTTAGGGATAGTGAATAATGCTTGAAGCGGCTCAGGCAAAGCGTTTTCTGAACATAGTAGAGCTGTTTCTGGTTCTTGCTGAATCAATTCGAGATAGTCATTGAGCGTCAAAGAGCAAGCAGGTTGAAAACAAGCATTCGTTTCAGCCAGATGATGATATTGCGTGCCTTCGGTAATGACGAGCGGAATTTCTCCTAACTGCCGACGCACATCCTCGATATTCGCTAACGTTTGAATTGGTTGATCTTTAAAGAGATGGGTCAAAATAACGGGCTTTCTTTGGAGCAAAAAATCTTGCTCAAACTCCTCTTGTGAAAGATCTGCTTTGCGAGGAATTTGTTGAAACCGATCCTCAATCACGATCGTATCCCCATTCACTATATGGCTTGAGTTCAAGATAATGTCAGAAAATGAGACGTTTTCTGAGGTTCTAAAAGTGTGAGTAATGCGAGTCCAACACCCGCTACACCATCTGAAAGACCAGGAATAATCGATCGCGCCGAAACTGATTGCAGTTTCCAAAATCCTTGTTGTTCGTAGAACTCGATCATTTTGGTGGTAGCTTTTGCGGCGGCTTGATACAGTTCGGGCTGGTTGAGACACATCCCCGCATGAATCAAGAAAATAATTCGTCCAGCCTCCCCGCAACATAGGTGATGTCCACCTAATCCGACATGACGCAAGGTGGCTTGACACGCGGCATGTATCTCTGGCATTAAATTGCCATCATCCCAACCATCTAACATAGCTAGACGAGCTAAACCAATTCCTGGAGCACCGGCACACCAGCCCGTCATAAATGAGGGAGTATCCCCGGTATGCTGCAAGTTACGCCAGTCTTGGTGTTCTCGATCGTAATGAGACCGTTCATAAGCTAGAGCCTTGCAAATCGCCACTTTCAGGGCGCGATCGTTAGTCAAGCGATACAAGCTAAATAGTGCATAAGCAATTCCCGCCGTGCCATGAGCCATTCCGAGCAGTGGTCGTGAAGCAATGGGAACTTTAAAGCCACCAGCCTGGATGCCATCTGCCACTTGATACATCAGTATTCCGTTAGCAACTGCCTGTGCACGCTCTAACAATTGTGGGTCTGGTATGTGTTGATAAAGTTGAACTAACGTGAGCAGAGCCGAGGCTGAACCATTCAGGAAGTCTGGATCGATAACCTGTCCCCATTCTTCGATGCTGATTTCTGCAATCAGATCGCGTGCCAGTTCCAGGCAAGATCGATCTCCCAAGCGATCGCAACATACTAACAACGCATAGATGACCATTGCCAATCCATTGCACCCTTTTAAGTGGGGGGACATGAAAAAGGGATGGGTGTTGGCATGGTCGCGAATCGCCATGGCCGCAGTCTTAGTCGTCTCTACTGCCAGAGTTGCCCAAGCGCTGTTCCCCATATAAGCCGCTAAGTTTGCTAAGAAAACAGCCGTACCCGCAGCCCCTACACTAGACCAGGGAACTGGATTCACTAAAGAAGTCAGCGAACTATAGTTGCGTTTACGCTCGATGGTTAGCCAGCTAATGCCATCCCGATGAGTGACTGCTAGTTTGCTAAAAGTCTCTCCCAAAATGTTTAAATGTTCACGAATTCGAGAAGTTGAAGCCCGATCGAGTTCTAATCCTGTTTTGGGTGCGATCTGGTTGTGTGCAATAGGCAGTGGAACTCCGCTAGGTGTGAAAAACATTTCTAGAGAAGCCCGGATTAATTGCATCTGCCAGTCTAAGTCAAGTTCGCAAGCCGTCTTTATCTGCTGCTGGATGAGTTCGTAACTGCTATGCTCGTTAACCGATGCAACACAAACTCTCCCCTGAGACATCAAGTAACATCCAGAAGTCGAGCCCTCAAAATAGGGGATATCCTGCTGCCACAACGACTGTTTTTCAGCCGCTAAAAGTTTGAACCAGGGCTGCCTCTCTTGTTCGCGATCGATCCGACCATCACAAAGCATCTCCAGAGCAACATCATATGCCTTACCGCTCGTTAAATTGTCTGGCGCAGTTAACCAAAACAGCAATCTGGCATATTCTTCTGTGTTCCTCACTAAAACTCTCGTGGGAAGATCTTGGAATGCTGCCAGTGGGCTATCTTCACTCAAAAGAAACTCTTGATGAGCCAGAAACGTTTTGTAGGTACACGTAAAACCCGCTAATACCTGGTCTAAAAAAGGTTGCATTCCGACGGATCGCCCTGCTAATTTCGGCAAGCAAGTTGCAGGTCTAGGCGATACATATTCATACTTCAAGCCCATTTGGGTCGTCCCCAGATGCTGCCAAGTCCACCATTGAGTGGGCATAGTTTGGCGTTCGTCTCTACCCGCTATCCCAGCCATGGCGATGACTTCCTTACCAAAATTACCCGACTGCCAGCGCGGTAGCATCGAAGTGAACACAACTGAATTAGTAATAGGTTTCCAATGCGTCGGTAACGCTTCTACTTCCTGGGAGGTGGTATAGCTAAGGGCAAAGGAACCAATCGTTTCTAAATCGATAGGAATTGGAAAAGCGCCTGCAGCAATGAAGTTATCCTCGTGAAAGTCGTTGCCGCGCAGCATATAGAACAGAGCTAAGTGTGCGCCTTGCCGCTGGTAAAACTGCGCGACCTGTTCATGGTCTTGACAATCGGCTGCTTCAACCCAGCCAACCCAACCGTAGCCCTGCCTAGCCAATACTGGGGCTGCTTTCAGCAAAGGAATTGCTTCCGTGCGAGCAAGCCACTCTAGTAACTGATGATAAGCTACGTCTATGGCTAAACTCCGAGGTTTGTAAGCAAGTTTCAGACCGGATGCAAACTGAATGAACCAGACCGTTTGACCACCCGCATGGGGATCGGAAAGACCGGGCTGCACGATCGCGACCTTACCAGGTTCTTTCCCTTGCCCGAACGTTGTTGCGATGTCGGCACAATCGGCAATTAAGCGTTGCAACCATTGAACACTGTTCTGAATGGCTTGGTTTGTAACGGTCGTTAATAACCTCCCTAGCACCGGGTAACGACACAATAAGCGAAACAGACCTTGTGGGGTTCCCAGAACCCGGCTGACGTAATCTTGATACCGTTCTTGAGTGGTTTCGCCTGTTAATAACCTCAACTGGTCTTGATGTTTAACTTCATACGCTACTGTTCTGCCACAAAGCGTCGATAGGCGAGAGAGGAGATCGCGAACCAATGGTGCGATCGCTGATGGTTCTAACTGCGATCGCCAATCTGGACAAGCCAACGTGAACCGATCGAGGTAATAGGAGATAAACGGATGAAGAAATTCAGGAAACTGAAGCTCATCACTCGTTTGAATTTCCGCTAGTAAATTCTGGACGGCAAAAGATGGGGGATAGGGCGATTGATTTAGAATCCGACCCAGTTGGATAGCCCAGTCTGGTAAATCTTCTGGCTGGAGATGGCACTGAGTTTGCAGTTTATTTAAGGCTGTTTCCCGAGTAAGCCCCATTAAGGCAAGTCGGCGATCGAAGTTGCTTTTGTCGTTCGATCGGCGTTTAATCAGGCCTTCCCATCGCGTCAATAGTCGCTGAGCTTCTTTGCGTTCTTCCGCGTTAGCAGGATAAGCAGGATAATCTGCTAACTCGTCGAGACTCAAAGCGCGTTCGGTCAAACTGATTAACTCTTGAGTGGAAATCGCAGACTGAGCAGGATTAATGCTCCTCTCACCTCGCCGATCTTGATAATTTTGCGTTTTAACCATCGGTTCTAACCCTTGAGAAAGTATCAGCGGTTTCTCAGGCAACTAACCATTGCCTGAGAAAGTTCACAGAATCTGAACACTGCTATTGAGGTCTAAATCAATGCCTCTACAGTCCTGGCAGCAGCTGAGGAACCCGCTATCAGCTTGCGATCGCTGAGGCAGCCTGCGTAGAACCTGCTGCCACACCGCTCGCTACCATAGCTATCGGAGTCGTAAATGCAGCGACCTCACAACCACTCTTAAAGCCTGTTCCGACACCATCACAAATAGCCTTGTTCTGCTCCGGCGATAATTTGCCACCTGCCACGAGTTCCAAATCTGCGTCGCTAAGTTCGGAGTTAAAAGGGTTGACGGGTAAAACCAGATGTTTCACCGTGGGTGTGTCTTCGTAAACTCGAATCTCCAATGATTCTGGCAACGTCAAACCCATTGCTTTTGCGATCGCAGACTTAGGATCGCTCAACAGTTTGGTTTTGAAGGCTTCATCCGCCAATGCCAGCTTCATCACTTTTCCTGCCATTGGCTCAATCTCCTCCAGATCCAATCCTTGGGGGATTTCGCTTGCCTGGGGCACTACATAGTTCATCAAACTGTGCGTATTTTCATGCACTTGCACCTCTACAGAATCGGGAAACTCTAGCCCATATTCAGCTAGGATAGATTTAGGATTGTTCAGCAATTTAGTTTTTAGGGATTCATTCGACCAAACCCGAGTGATAACTTCTTGAATTGTTTGGAGATTGGCAATTGTAGTCATGAATTTTCTCCTAGTTATTGGTTTGTTTGATTTCCTCAAGTTGCAGTGTTTTTTCTGCTTGATTAACACAATAAAAGAAGCTATTAGCTAATGCATTTGGTATGCGTGCAAAGTTGATTGCTCAAGTTAGATGAGTCGGTTGCAGAATAAAGCAGTAGGGATTACACTTTTGTGCAATCATTATTGAGCGCTTATAAATTGCCATTGCAGAGAACTGCAATTTATACAAAAAACGTTCTAGTTCTTAGAGAGGGTTGAAGCCTTTCAAAACGGCTGATAGCGTACTGAAAAGTAGAGGCCGTTTTCTTGCAGCGAGTTACCCCTTTCGCCAACTGAAATTAAGGGGATGCCGTAGTCTAGGCGCAACGATAAATCGGGGGTAATCAGCCAGCGCAAACCCAGTCCTAAACTGGCAATTGTCGCTGGATCGGGGTTAATATCTCGATTATTCCAGGCTGTACCGATTTCAAAAAAAGGTGCTAACTGTAGTACTCTGGGGTCAAACGTTAGGGGAACGCGAACTTCAACTGAACCCAGGATGCCATTGTCGGAAACCAGTTGGTTTTGTCGGTAGCCGCGCACTGTATCGACTCCCCCCATACTGAAGCGTTCTAAAGATAGCAAAGAATCTGGGGTTAGCTGAGCATCAATTCGCGCTACTAGCAGATTTCTCGGTGATAACTGCTGCACCCACTGAAATTGTCCTAACCAGGAAAAGAATCGTCCGTCAGTGCCCGTGTTGTTGACGGTTGCATCAAACGCATCTATCCCTAGACTGAATTGAGACCGAGCGGCTAAGACTCGTCTTGTACCGCGATTGACCCAATCTTGAGAAAACCGAATCACTGTCACTTTGGATTTCCCGTTTTCCGGGCCTTCTGTGAAGGAAAAGGGAATGTTGTCGAGGATATAGGTTTGGCTGCGACGCAGATCTAAGGATAGCAAGAATGCAAATTCACTCGTGGGTGTTCTGGTGATGGGTTGACGGAAACCGAGGGAATAGGTTTGAGTGTCGCTTCGGATACCGACATCCCGGAAATCTTGTTCAATAATGCGGCTATCGCCATTGTTATAGCGGAAGCTCAGGGTACCATTACCGGCATTCACGGGGATGGTGTAGTTGATGTCGTAGAGGTTGAGTCCTTCAGTACGACCGTATTGGGCACTGAGACGATCGCCAAATCCCAGCACGTTATCATGACTGACTTCTACGCTGCCTTGGATAGAACCAATACTGGGAGATTGGTTGTTTTCTACGGCAATCGCAGCGTGAAAGGCAGGTGCTTCTTTAAGCCTGACTCGTAAGATATTGCGACCAGGAGTACTGCCTGCGGCTAACTCGGCATTCACTTGCTCGATGAGCGGATCGAGTTGCAAGAGTTGCAATGCTTCTTCCAAGCGTTTCTGGTTTAAGGGGGTAGAGGTGGCACGTTCAAGGCGCGATCGCACATATCCTTCTCGCAATCGCCTTAACCCACCGATTTCAATCTGCTCCAGTTCGCCTTCTACGACTTGAATTTGGACTATACCACTGCTGAGGTCTTGATTGCTGGGCAGGAAGGCTCCAGAGGTGATGTAGCCGTTGTTAATGTAGAGTTGAGTAATTTGAGAGCGCAGTTGGAGCAAGTCTTCAAACGTGACTTCGCGGTTCTCGTAGGGCTGAGTTAAAGCGGCGATTTCGTCCTGCAAGACGGTGTTTCCCTGCACTTCTATTTTTTTGATGAAGATGCGTTCTCCAGATGGGGAAGTTACTTCAGGTGAGTCTTGGGTTGGGGGAGTTTGCAGTTCGGGTTCGGGTGGTGGTGAAGGCGTTTCACCAGGGAGAGGACGGGGTGATTCAGAGGGTTTGGGAATGGTTTGCTCAACCGCGTCAGGTGCGGTTGGGGGAATGGTGACGCCTGGTGGTGGTGTGGACTGAGCGACTGCACTGAGGGCAAGGCAAGCTGAGGTTGCGAGGCAAGAACCTGAAATCCCGACCCATCCTAGGATTGAGTACATATTCATGTTGTTGGATTAAGGACACTCTCGACTCAACACGAGTTTCCCATTCGGCAGTCGATACACACCTTGGGGTTCTACAATAGGGTCGCCTTTGTGCCAAGGACGATTTGGCTTAGCAGTTGAGGGTGTGCTGTCAGTGGGTAGAGTTTCTATGTCTACTGTGGGATAGCTGGACATCTGGGCATCTCCGGGACGCTGCGGTAAGCCACCCGTACCTGTGATAAAGAAGGTTCCCCTGGTAGGTTGATTGCGGCGGACGATGCAGCTGTTGGCCAGGAGGCTGTCGGTGTTAATCTGATTGTCGGGTAACTCGGTGAGGCTGTTTTGAATCAAGCTGGCATCGGGTGTAGTGATGACTCCACTAACAGCACCAGAAGCATTGATATCGACTCGATTGTTGTTATTGAGAGTATCAGGGTTAGTGTTACGAGGTGCAGGGCGATAGTTTTCCCCGAAGAAGGCCGGAGTATTGAGGGTAATGTCACCACCTCTACCATCACGGGCAAAAGCGAGGATATCGCTATCACCAAACGCCAAAATGGAGTGAGCTGTCAAAGTAATGTTGCCGCCGTTGTCTGCACCAGAAGCGACATTACTTTTGATGTCCGAGTTACCAAACAAGCGAATATCTCCAGCCGTAATGGTGATGGTACCGCCTCTCGATTGAGTCGAGTCAGTTCTAATCGTGCCATTGTTGGCTTGTAGGGTGTCTCGCACTGTCAGGTTGATATCACCGGCTAGTCCTTCTCCTAAGCTGTTGGTGGAGATTTGAGCCCCATCGTGCAAAAGCAAGTGTCCGGTGTCAATCCTCAAATCCCCTGCATCCCCATTCCCGTCACTCTGAGCAGATAAGTCACCACCCATCAACTCAACCGAACCAGAAGCAGTAATCTGCAAGCTGCCACCTTTGCCTTCACCGAAAGTGCTGGCATCCACTAGTGCCCCATCGCGCACCAGCAAGTGTCTGGTGTCAATCCTCAAATCCCCTGCATCCCCACTCCCAGAACTCTGAACCGCCAAGCCGCTGACACGCTGACCATCGGCTGATGTACCAATCAACTCGACTGAATCAGAAGCCGTAATCTGCAAGTTGCCGCCCTTACCTTCACCTGTAGTACTCGCTGATACCTGTGCTCCATCGCGCACCAGCAAGCGCCCTGTGTCAATTGTCAAATCCCCTGCATCCCCACTCCCGTCACTCTGAGCAGACAAGTCACCA
>DATNPC010000037.1:0-34253 GCA_036703375.1 Allocoleopsis sp. | reverse complement strand
GAAAAGAGCAGCTCAAGCCAAACAGAGCAAATAGCTTCGTTAGACTTAACTCTGTCAACAACAATATCGAGGAAAATTGTCTGTATGCTTGCGATTTATGAACCAGACACTTCAGAATAGAAAAATCAGTTAAGCGACTGTGTATCTAAACGGCATAATCTACATGCCAGTGTTCTAGGATAGGGTTTGATAGGGAATTGGGTCTTTTAATCCTAATTCGGCAAAAGCCGCAAGACGCAAACGGCACGAGTCGCAAACTCCGCACGCGATTTCTCCCCCAGCGTAGCAAGACCAGGTTTGTTCCCAAGGAACACCCAGTTGATTGCCAAGCTCAATAATCTCAGTTTTCCTCAGACTGATGAGAGGCGTCATAATCTTGATGATTTGTCCCTCTCGTCCCTGCTTCGTTCCCAAGTTAAAGACGGCTTGCATCGCTTGGATATAGTCGGGACGGCAATCTGGATAGCCGGAATAATCTAAAGCATTTGCTCCCAAATAGACTCGTTGCGCCCCGATCGCTTCTGCATAGGATAAACCAAAGCTCAAGAAAATGGTGTTGCGCGCGGGAACGTAGGTGATAGGAATCGTTTGAGGCATTTGCTCGACACTGCGATGCTGAGGCAAGTCGATGTCATCATCCGTTAACGCCGAACCCCCCCACTGACGCAAGTCAAAGCTGACAACCTGATGCCCCCGAACACCAGCATAATTCGCGATCGCTTCCGCTGATGCCAGTTCTCGTCGGTGTCGTTGCTGGTAGTCGAAGGAAATCGCGTAACAATCACACCCATCTGCCTTTGCTTGGTACAAAACCGTAGAAGAGTCTAATCCTCCAGACAACAATACAACTGCTTTCAAGATAGAAATCCCTCATTTATCAGCGACTAGAGGTCAGGATTGGTTATATCTGGCATCTTACACCGTTCTCAATAATCGTAGGGTGGGCATTGCCGAGTAACGATAGCATCAAGTTTTCAAGTTCTATTCGGCAATGCCCACCCGACAGACGCAAGATGGTTGAAAGTGGTGCAAGATGTGAGCCTCTAACGGACGCTTTTCTCATCTACCGCCGACGTTGTGTGAGTGTTACCTGGCCAGCAAATTTTTCCCTGCACCTCTCCTTATCGCTTATGCTCCGAGCTTTTAAGGGACAACCCAGAAACTGACACATCTAGCTATCCCATCACAACCAGCAAAATCACAATGAAAAAGAATGACCGCACTTAAAGACCTCCTTATCTCAAGGGATCTGGGCAAATCTTTGGAATTCTTCACATTTAGAGGTGCTGTGGTACTATCTGGATGGTTTAAGGCGGCTCAGAGTAAGTAAATGGACTTATTTTCCCGTGGTGGAGGAGCAGATAAGAGTGCAAAATAGCATGTGCCAAACACATCTGAATACCCATGTGCAGCGCAGCGTGCCGCAGCCAATTAAAATTGGCGTTATCGGCGTTGGCAATATGGGACAACATCATGCCCGCGTTTTGAGTTTTCTCAAAGACGTTGAATTAGTGGGCGTATCAGACATCAATGTCGATCGCGGTTTAGATACGGCCAGTAAGTATCGCGTGCGTTTCTTTGAAGATTACCGCGATCTTTTGCCTTATGTAGAGGCAGTTTGCATTGCCGTACCAACTCGTCTGCATCACGAAGTTGGGATGACGTGTCTGGCGGCTGGCGTTCATGTTTTGGTTGAAAAACCGATCGCGGCTAGTATTGCTGAGGCAGAATCGCTGGTGAATGCAGCAGCCGAGTCTCAGTGTATTCTTCAAGTCGGTCACATTGAACGTTTTAATCCGGCTTTTCAGGAACTCAGCAAAGTCTTGAAAACAGAAGAACTACTGGCAATAGAGGCTCATCGAATGAGTCCCTACTCCAATCGCGCTAATGATGTGTCTGTCGTTTTGGATCTGATGATCCACGACATCGATCTACTATTGGACTTAGCGGCATCACCAGTCGTCCGATTAACCGCCAGTGGCAGCCGAGCATCTGATTCTGGATACTTGGACTACGTGACAGCGACATTGGGCTTCGCGAACGGCATTGTTGCCACGTTAACCGCAAGCAAGGTGACGCATCGCAAAATTCGCCGGATTGCGGCTCATTGCAAAAATTCCCTAACCGAGGCAGATTTTCTCAACAACGAGATTCTGATTCACCGACAAACGACGGCTAACTGTATGACTGACTACGGTCAAGTGTTATACCGCCAGGATGGATTGATTGAGAAGGTTTACACCAGCAACATCGAACCCCTACATGCTGAATTAGAACACTTTGTTTGCTGCGTTCGCGCAGGCATGGCACCTTCTGTAGGTGGCGAACAAGCACTCAAGGCATTGCGTCTGGCCAGTTTAATCGAGCAGATGGCGCTTGATGGTCAAGTGTGGCGGCCGCGAGAACGAGAACTGCTGGACTTGACGACTCCAACGATGACAGCCGTCTCCTACTAACCGTTGTTGTCGTCTCGCGCATCGGTTGGCTGGAACGTCTTGCCCGGATTTGCCTCAGTTGTGGCTAGTTGCATCAGTAGTAGGAGTTGGTGTTGTAGATAACTGCAACAGTTGCTGAAGCGATCGCGCGATCGCTTCGCTGACTTTTTGATTACCCTGAGGACTGAGGTGAATGTGGTCGCGATACAAACTCTCCGGCATTTCGGTATTGTCAAATACTGGCAGAAAATCGAGATAAGCGATCTGCTGGTCTTGAGTGAAGCGGACAAGGCGTTGCCTGGTTGTTTGTTCGTAATTCCGTGAATTTCCCCCCAGTTCGCGGCGTAATGGAGTCATGGCGAGTAGGAACTGAGCGTTAGCGGTTTTAGTGAGGGCTTGAATTTGTCGAATTGCCTCGAAGTTAGAGCCTACCCAATCCTTCTCTGAAGAGGCAGCGCTGACGCCTGATTCCGCATTGACACCTGCTTTTTCCCGGACAGAGGGGGTTGGTAAAACATAGCGACTCAGGACTTCTGCGATGGCACAGGGAGGCTTTCGATTGGGATAATTGCGATCGCGTCCGACTTGCACCGATGTTGGGGCGGTGGCAAACAAGTCATCCGTGTTAATCAGCAATACCACCGCTTGAGCATTGAAGGTTCCAAAGCGCTGTAGATAAGCCAGTTCGTTTCGAGGCCCCCACGAATTAGCAGAAGCATTCAGAACTTCGACCTGCTCAAAGATAGCTCCTGAGCGAACAAAATAGTTGAGTTGAGCCGCCATTAGAGCTGAAATTGTTTGCTCTTGGTCAGTCCACCACGCCCCATTAGCCACAGAATCTCCCAATAACAAGACCCGTAGCGTTGAGTTTGGTCTTGTTACCTCGATAGTTGGACTTCGCATGGAATACTGATTAATCGCAATGCGATTGCCAAAACGCTTCGTGCGTTGGTTGGGCGCTAGCAAGTAACCCATGTTTTCATCGGCAAGATAGATTGGGGGATTGCCGAAGCCAAAAAGCAACCGTAAGCTGACTTCCAACAGCACTGCTAGCCCCAGCAACACGACCAAAACTACAAGTAAGACCGTCACAAAGTTTTCCCCTCTTTTGTTAAATCAATCGTTCGAGTTAGGCATTTGTCTCTCTTTCCTGGTTAATCTAGACCAATATATATTCAAGGTATTAGAGCGCTTGAAGTAAGAGGAGCAATCATAGCGATATGTCAGACCTAAATCGTGGAATCATGAAGTTCAAGGGAGCCGATAGCCCAACCGCGATCGCGATTTCATCAGCGCTAGTCTTGGGCAGTATTGTTGTCCTGCTGTGGTGGGCGCTTCACTCCGCTTACACCGTAAGCTAAATGCGATCGTTCCTTGAATTTTCTCTTTTTCTGACTGCCAGCTAGGGAAGTGAGTCAGCGATCGAATCTCCACTCGCTCGTATCGCCTTCTCCCTAGCTGTCCATTTTCTCTCAAGGCTGGTGCTTTCAGCACCAGCCTTGACCCAAGTGATTCGCAAAAGCCTTGGCTAGAGCTGTTTCCATCCCTTCGAGCATGCAGGTGCAAAATTAATTTCAAAAAAAGCGATCGTTTTAAATTTGTTGTGATAAGATTAATATTCGTGGGCGAAAAGGGTCGATGCCCGAGTGGTTAATGGGGGCGGACTGTAAATCCGCTGGCTACGCCTACGCTGGTTCAAATCCAGCTCGGCCCACCACATTAATACTATAAGTTTGGTATGAATCAAGTTCTAACCTAGTTAGAACATCAACCAAATTTTTTTGCCCGTGTAGCTCAGTGGTAGAGCACACCCTTGGTAAGGGTGAGGTCACGAGTTCAATCCTCGTCACGGGCTTCTTAAGCCAGGCAATAGTTTTCAGTGGTGGTTGAAACTTCTAGTGGTGCCTTCCACTAAAAGCGTTCGAGAGCGATCGGTTGTCAGTTATCAGTATAATTAAGCCCGAGAATTCTTTGACTTTAATCTTGGCAAGGAGTTTGTGCATTTTTTCTCCAACAACTTCAGCTTACACGAATGATCGCAACCCGACTCCGGTTACCTAAGTTTTTGCGTGCGTTTGGCCGTCCTACTCTTTCTATGCAGCTGATGGTTGTGGGACTGATTTTTACTTTGTTTTTCATCGTTGTTTCCATACTCGCTCCCACCTTTCAAGCCTGGGGATGGCTGCAAAACCCAATTGAGTCACTCAGTAACCCGATTCACGAACCACCGGGACTCAATCACTGGTTTGGTACCAGTCGCCAAGGGTATGATGTGTTCTCTCGTACCCTGTTTGGCGCTCAAGCTGCCTTACAAGTGGTGATTCTTGCCACAACACTCAGTCTGATTATTGGGGTTCCCTTAGGTTTAGTGAGTGGTTATCTAGGCGGTAAATTAGACCGGGTGCTGCTGTTTTTGATGGATACCATCTACACGCTGCCAGGATTACTCCTGTCAGTCACACTGGCATTTATTGTCGGGCGAGGGGTCTTCAATGCCGCGATCGCAATTAGCAGCTCATATATACCTCAGTACTATCGCGTAGTCCGCAACCATACGGCCAGCGTGAAAAACGAACTGTTCATCGAAGCAGCGCAAGCGATGGGTGCTTCGACCAATAGAGTTTTGTCTCGCTACCTGTTTCTCAACGTGATTCAGAGCGTCCCTGTATTGTTTACGCTCAATGCAGCTGACGCCATTTTAATCTTAGGTGGCTTGGGATTTTTAGGTCTGGGACTGCCAGAACAAACGCCAGAGTGGGGACAAGATTTGCGTCAAGCACTTGATGCTCTGCCTACAGGAATTTGGTGGACAGCCCTTTTCCCTGGTTTAGCCATGACAACGATGGTAATCGGCTTGTCTCTCGTAGGAGAAGGCTTGAGTGAGTTCATTAATCCCAAATTGCGCCAGCGTCTCCCAGTCACGGAGAACTGACCTGAGTTAACCTAGCTAATTGTTGGATACCGACAAATAGACTCTTGAATGGCTCGTTGTTTTCTTAATGAAAGCCAACCATTGAAGTCACAACGCCGTTGTTGGTATCGACTCCACGGGAAAGCCAACAGCTTTCCAGGCCGCTAAACCGCCTCTAATTTCAGAGACGTTACGATATCCGGCAGAACGAAGATGAGCAGCACCCACTGCTGTCTCTTCATCTGTTTCGCCGTAAATATAAATATCGCGATCTAATTCCAATCGGTCTAAAACACGATTGGTCGGTTCGTTTAAGGGTAGAGCAACTGCTCCTAGAATGTGACTGGTATTAAACGAATGGCGATCGCGCACGTCGAGAATCGTCAGAGCGGGCTCTCCCCAGTCCAAGCGTGCCTTCAGATCGTAAACGAGAGACTGAGCCGGTAGGGGTCGAGAACTAGGGTTTGAATCAAAAAAATTAGCCATACACCATTACCATATTTGGGGACTATTGCTGCACGCTAACAGCTTAATTTAAATTTTGCAAATTTTTTTGTAAAAAACTTGACTAATTCACCACTTTTACATTTTCAGGCTTATTCTCTGCAAGCTAACAAAAAATTTTGTCTATCACCTATGTTCAGAGATAGATTTTTTAGAGAACTCTACACCGACATTCAGCCTTCTTCAGGAAGACTAAGAATTAGGGAGGTGGTGTAAGACTCCCAAACCGCATATCCATCCAATTCGCTCTACTGTTGATAGGTATCAGGAAGCAAAGTGCTATACCTAGTCAAGTGACATAACAGGGTTACTAACCCTCAAGGCTAAAGATTTTGAGAGAAAGCTTTGTGGAAGTGCTCTAGGAGATCCAAAACATGAAACTTGTGTTTGGTTGGACCCGTACCCGGATTATCTTGTGTTTGGGTGTTTTCTTACTATCTGTACTCAGTATTCTGCAATTGGGTATAACACCGAGTCAGTCCCAATCTCAGGCAACGCTCAACTTCGCGCCGATAGACGTGACTGAAGAATGGCAATATCGCTGGGGTGACTCTCCTGTTGATGATACAGGTGTTCCCCTCTGGACTCAAGACAAGAAGTCAAGTCCTGGATGGCAGTCATTTCAGTTTCCCAAACAACTCAAAGCGCCGCCGGGACAAAACATCCTTTGGTTGCGCGTCCCTTTACCTGAAAAGCCCTGGAAATCTCCATCACTGTGTTTGCGTTCAATTCCCTACATCTTAAATACCTATCTAGAGAGTAAACCGATTTATAAAGAATATTCGCTCACTACATCAGGTGAAGCTCAGTTTGAAAGTTACCAATGGCCAATTATTCCTCTCGAACCTGGTTTTGCCGGAAAAATGCTATTTTTCCGGGTGTATGCAGGTCAGGCTTCCTCAATTTATATTGGCTTGTTCGATCGCGTTAGCGTTGGCGCTCAAATCGATTTAATTAAAAAGCTCATTCAACAAGAGTTGGCGGCAATTCTCGCTATTCTATTTACGATTTTAGGTGTCATTTCTCTATTGCTTGCCGTTAATCGACAAGAAAAAAAAGCTTATCTTTCTTTTGGCTCGTTAACCATACTCATCGGTCTATACACGATTTCTCGCTCTGATTTTATCGCTCTCTTTTTTAAAGGATCGGGATTTTGGGATTACGTTCACTACACTTCTTTTTATCTGATGCCAGTGAGTGCTTGTATCTTCTTCGAGGAAATGTTTGGAGTCACCTACAAGCCCCTGATTCGAGCGTTATGGCAAATCGATCTGGCTTATGCAGCAATAGCTCTGCCTTTGGTCGCTACTCAAACAATTTCCTGGGATTCTACCATCTTCCCGGCTCAGACTTTGCTAATATTAAGCGCTCTCATCTTATTAGCGATCGCTATTAAGACCTCTTTCATCGGGAATTATGATGCTAAATTATTAGCCTTAGGATTGATCGTGTTGATCGTCTTTGCGATTCACGATGTTTTAGTTTACATTTTTGCCCCCGTCCACTGGTATCATAAAATTTATCCCTGGGGAACGTTTATTTTCATCCTGGTTTTGGGATTTATTTTAGAACGTCGATTCAATGACGCTCGGAAACGCCTTCAATCTTACGCGATCGAACTCGAAACTAAGAATGCGGCCCTGCAAAAACTCGATCAGCTCAAAGATGAGTTTATCGCCAATACCTCTCACGAACTCAAAACTCCTCTCAATGGAATTATTGGCATTGCGGAATCCTTGATTGATGGTGCGACTGGCAAGTTATCGCCACAAACAGTCTTTAATCTGTCTCTAATCGTTACGAGTGGCAGACGGTTAACCCAGCTCGTTAACGATTTACTCGATTTTTCTCAGTTAAAACATAAAAAGATTGAGTTAAACATTAAACCAATTGGTATCCGAGAGATTACCGATGTGATATTGATGCTCTCTCGTCCTCTAATTTGCCACAAAACGCTCAACCTGATTAACAATGTTCACCTAAATGTGCCGCCTGTCGATGCTGATGAGAATCGGGTGCAACAAATTTTGTACAATCTAGTCGGGAATGCGATTAAATTTACTGAAAGCGGTACAGTTGAAGTTTCAGCTCAAGTCGTCAATCAGGAACTAGCGATTACCATAGCGGATACAGGCATTGGTATCCCCGCAGATAAACTCGATCGCATTTTTGAATCTTTTGAACAAGTCGATGGCTCCATTGCTAGAGAATATGGTGGGGCGGGGTTAGGGTTAGCCGTCACCAAACAGCTAGTGCAATTGCATGGTGGAAGAATTGATGTAGAGTCTACCCCAGGCATTGGTTCGCGATTTACCTTCACTCTACCCTTATCCAAAGGTCAGGTCGAGAAAAAACAGCTAGAGACGGTTGCTCGGGTTGGGAACTCGTCAGCACTTGCTCTCACCTCTGATGAAACGTCGCTGGATGAACCAGCATTGATGCCAACAGAGGGAGCGTTTCAAATTTTGGTCGTCGATGATGAACCCGTCAATCTCCAGGTTCTTGTCAATCATCTTTCACTGCAAAATTATGCGATTATTCAGGCTTTAAATGGGATAGAGGCATTAAAACTGATTGGCGATGGATTAAAACCAGACCTCATCTTGTTGGATATCATGATGCCGAAGATGACGGGGTATGAATTTTGCGAACGAATCCGCCAACAGTTTCCAGCCAATGAATTACCCGTAGTGTTGCTGACGGCAAAAAATCAGGTATCGGATTTGGTAGAAGGGTTTGGTGCGGGTGCGAATGACTACTTAACTAAACCCATCTCGAAAAATGAGTTACTAGCACGCATAAAAACCCATATCCGATTAGCGAAAATAAACGAAGCTTATGGACGATTCGTGCCTCACGAGTTTCTCCAATTTTTGGAGCGAGAGAGTATCGTCGATGTTCAATTAGGCGACCAAGTGCAAAAAGAAATGACGGTTTTATTTGCCGATATTCGCTCCTTTACCACTCTCTCGGAGCGAATGACGCCAAAAGAAAACTTTGACTTTCTCAATGTCTATTTGAGCCGAGTGAGTCCAGTCATTCGCAAGCATCGGGGATTTATTGATAAATACATTGGTGACGCGGTGATGGCACTGTTTCCCCAAACGGCTGATGATGCAGTGCAAGCCGCGATCGAGATGCAACAACAACTCTCGCTGTATAATATCGATCGCAAAGCCAATGCTGAAGAAGCGATCGCGATCGGGATTGGTCTGCATACAGGTAGTTTAATGCTCGGTACAGTCGGAGAACCTCAGCGCATGGAGGGTACCGTGATTGCTGACGCTGTCAATCTCGCGTCTCGGATGGAAGGCTTAACCAAGATTTATGGCACCGATATCCTCATCAGCGACCAAACCCTATCTCGTTTGAGCAATCCACCAGACTATTCCTACCGATTTGTTGGTCGAGTCAAGGTGAAGGGGAAAAGTCAGCCGGTGGAAATGTTTGAAGTATACGATGCAAACCCGAAACCTCTTATCGAGCTAAAGCAACAAACCCGTGCTGAATTCGAGCGAGGGGTCAATCTTTATTTGGAGGAAAAATTTGCCCAAGCGCAGGACGTCTTCCAGCAGGTATTACGTCTCAACGAACAGGATAGAGTAACTCGGCTTTACATCGAGCGCTGTCAGAAAGTGCGAAAATTCGGAGTTTCCGAACTCAATATTGTCATTAGTTAGTTTCTATACCGACACGCCAACCCTATAAACTGCTCACTGGTCACTGGTCACTGCTCACTGCTCACTGCTCACTGTTCACTGTTCACTGTTCACTGCTCACTGCTCACTGCTCACTGTTCACTGTTCACTGTTCACTGCTCACTGCTCACTGTTAAACTACCTCGGTTCCTGAAAATAACAGCGGATTGCTTCTTGAACCGTTAATTTCAGGTCTTCATCCTGCCAAGGCTTAGCAAGGTGGCGATATAAAGAAGTATAGTTAATTCCATTTCTCACTGCTTCAATATCAGCTTGCCCAGTCAGCAATATTTTGATTGTTTTGGGTGAAATCGCGTGAATACGCATTAATAACTCATCCCCTCTCATCTTGGGCATAATGCAATTGGAAATGACGAGAGCGACTTCATAGCGAACAGTCAACAATTCTTCAAATAGCTCTAAAGCCTCTGCTCCATTAACTGCCGTTTCAATCAGGTACTCAGCCCCCAACGCTTTTCTTAACTGAATTTCTAGACTATCGAGAATCAGAGGCTCATCATCCACACAAAGCACAACAGGCTTCTTCATTGGGTTGCTAATCCAGACTTAATAACTTCGATTAATTCATCATTTTCCCAAGGTTTTTGTAAAAAACTATAGAGATTCACTTGTTGTTTCACTCGCTCAATTGCAGCGTCATCTGCTTGCCCCGTCAAGATGATTTTAATGGTATTAGGAAAATTACGATGGACGGTCATGAGAAACTCATCCCCTCGCAGACCTGGCATTAACCAATCGGATACAATAACTATAATATCTACATTTTTTTGATGCAATTCTTCGATGATTTCTAAGGCTTCATCACCACTTTCCGCAAACTCGTAAATGTAATTATTTTTAAAAGCTCGTTTCAGCTGTCTTTCAAGGGTTTCCAAGATAAAGACTTCATCATCAACACATAAAATGACTGGCTTAGACATGACAATCGTTCTCAGGTCTATGAATCGGTAACGATACAGTAAATGTGGTTTTCCCCGGAATTGAATCGACGGCAATTGCTCCCAAATGCTTATCAATAATCTTCTTAACAATGTAAAGGCCTAAACCGCTTCCTTCACCAATTGGTTTAGTCGTAAAGAAGGGTTTAAAGATTTGCGGCTGAATCTCAGGCGGGATTCCCTTGCCGCTGTCGGTGATGCTAACTCGGACTTGGCTATCTTGTCGAGTGGCATGAATGGTTAACGTTCCCGTATTATTCATGGCTTGCAAAGCATTGTGAATTAGATTCGTCCATACTTGATTGAGTTCGTCGGCATAGCACAGGATAGGAGGGAGAGAATCTTCATAGTTTCTCACCACTTCAACCCCTTGCTGCAATTGGCTGTGATAAAGAGTTAATGCTGTTTCAATCCCGTCCGCAATCGTTGCATCGACTTTTTCACTTGTAGCGCCATAACGAGCATAACTTTTTAGGGCAAATACGACTTTGGCGGCACGGTTTACAGCAGTAATGATGGTTTTAGTACTTCTTTGCACAGTCGCTAGCTGATCGACTGTGTTTAATACCATTTGATTGTCTGGGTCTTTTAATAATTGTAAAAATGGTTCAATATTGTCGTAAACTCCTAGATAGATTAAAGTCCCAGCCAGTTCATCCGCATTTTCAAGCCCCTGGTCTTGTAGCTGTCGAGCCAATTCTCGTTTAATTTGGCGTTTTTCCCTAGTCGAAAATGTAGTTGTTTGTTGGGTGGCTCGCTGGAGTAAGGAAAAAAAATCTCGCTGGTGTTCTAGGGAAAGCTGTTGTAAGAATCGGGGGAGTTGTTCCAGTTGTTCCGTGAAAAAATGATCGATATTTCCCGCTGAGGCGCTAATCGCTCCCAAAGGCGTATTAATTTCATGGGCAATACTGGCAATGAGTTGCCCTAACGCCGCCATTTTTTCTGCTTGAATCAGCTCTTCTTGGGTCGCTTGCAGTTGTTGCAGGGTTTTTTCTAAGTCGTCATTTTTATCTTGGAGATTTTTTTGCAGCTCTTGTAACGCTAAGTGAGTTTGAACGCGTGCTAAAACTTCTTCTACCTGAAAGGGTTTGGTGATGTAGTCCACCCCACCCACGGCAAACGCTTTGACTTTATCGAGGACTTCATGAATGGCACTAATAAAAATTACTGGAATGTCTTTGGTTCGTTGAGATGCTTTGAGCTTTTGGCAGACTTCATAGCCATCCATTCCCGGCATCATAATGTCCAGCAAAATTAGATCGGGAGGCATTCCCTCGGCAGCTAGTAGTGCTGACTCCCCGCTGGGAGCGGGTCGAACTTCATAGCCGTTGTCTTTTAATAGTCCGACTAGCAAGCGCAAGTTTGCGGGAGTATCGTCAACGACTAAGATGTTGCCTTTTGTAGTGTTCATTGTTCATTGTTCTTTGCTCATTGTTTATTACGATCGACGATGAACCCCGAACCCCTAATCCTGACCGCTTTTTGCAATTAAGTTCAAAATCGTTTTGTACTCAAAATTCTCGATACAACTGTTGAGGGCATTGGCTAGGGCGGGATGCTCTGGACGAATTTGCTCGATTAGGGTTTCAGCTAAGTTCAAGTCAATATTGATTATCGCCTGTTTGAAAGAGGCTAGCCATTCTACGGGGAGTGCGGTTAAGGCGTCAGCGGTGAGGACGTTGTGCTCTTCATCCTGGGTGAGAGCGGCATCGGGTTGAGTTGGGTTTTCATACACGTAGCGCACTCCTAGATGTTGGTTCATCACTTCAAAGATGTCCGCTTCTCGGAAGGGCTTACGTAGAAAATCATCGCAACCGGCGGAGAGGACAACCGCCCGTTCCTCCTCCAACACGCTGGCCGTCAAGGCAATGACAGCCGTAGCTTGGCCTTTGGTAGTGGATTTAATCTGTTTGGTTGCCTCGTAACCATCCATCACGGGCATCCGCATATCCATCCAGATTAAGTGCGGTTCCCACTTGTCCCAGATTTCAACCGCTTCGCTGCCGTTACTCGCTTCCTGGAGTTCAAAGCCGAGGGGATTGAGGAGTTTAATCAGGAGTTGGCGATTATCCTGTTTGTCATCAACAATCAGAATGCGATAGCGGGGTTGGTTGGGTTCGAGGGCAATGACTCGGCGCGTGGCTTGTTTGGTTTCGATGTCACTGGCATCAACGACGCTAACCGTAATGTCAAATTTAAAAGTGGTGCCGCGCCCTACCTCGCTGCTAACGGTGATATCACCGCCCATCAGTTGTACGAATTTGCGGCTGATGGGTAATCCCAATCCCGTTCCTTCTTGGGAGTCTTTGCCAGTTTTGGTTTGTACGAAGGCTTCAAACAGGCTGTCTAATTCATCGGGGGCGATACCTGCACCTGTATCTTCGATTTCAAAGGTAATTTGGGAGTTGGGATTTTGTTGTCCATTCCCCAGTCTCACTCGAACTGACACCCCACCTTCTTGGGTGAACTTCAGGGCGTTGTTGAGCAGGTTGATTAAGACTTGGCGTAATTTGACTTCATCGCTGCGGATGTAGCGGGGGACATCGGGGGCGCGATCGCATATTAACTGCAATGCTTTATCATCTGCTTTTAACTGGAACATATCTTCCACATCGTCGAGCAGGCGATACAGATCGAAGTTATTCTCGTTGAGCGTGGTGCGTCCGGCTTCAATTTTGGATAAGTCGAGGACTTGGTTGATGAGGGTGAGTAGGTGTTCGCCGCTGCGGTTGACGATGCCGACATTCTCAACGTGTTCTGAAGGAAGGGTTTGGGAGCGCATCATCAGTTGGGAAAAGCCGAGAATGGCGTTGAGGGGACTCCGCAATTCGTGGCTCATGTTGGCGAGGAAGGTGCTTTTGGCTTCGTTGGCGGCTTGCGCGGCTTCTTCGGCTTGTTTTCGCACCACGATTTCCTGCTCTAGTTCCAGGGTACGCTCTTTGACTTTTTGTTCTAAGTTGTTGTAGAGGGTGGCGTTTTCAATGGAGATGGCGGCTTGGGAGGAGAGCAGGTTCAAGATTTCTAAGCGATCGCTCGTGAAGGCTCCCCCTGTGAGATTATTCTCTAAATATAGAATGCCGCTGAGTTTGCCTTGATTGAGCAGGGGGGTACAAAGAATCGATTTGGCTTTAGTGGCGACGATGTAAGGGTCTGAGGTAAATTGTCCTTCGTTAACGGCGTCGTTTAAAACCACATTTTCTTTGGTGCGGGCAACATAGTTGACAATTGCACCGGACAAAAGGGACATCTGAGTCGTGGGATCGACTGCGTTTATGGGAAGCGATTGCAGTGTTGTTACCTCGTCAGAATTAACTGCCCCAGACGCTTCAATCGCCCAGTTGCCTTCTGTCTCCAGAATCAAAAAGCCTTTTTGAGCGCCTGCATTTTCAATCGCGATTTTCATCAACTTTTCTAGCAACTTGTCCAAGACAATTTCACCAGAAATTGCTTGCGAAGCTTTGAGGACTGTAGCTAAATCGAGTGCCTCACCGGAATGGCTGCCAGTAGTCCCAATAGCTGTAGCGGTTGTGGTGATGTCTTTAGTTCCAGATGAAGTTGTAGCGAAAAGCTGCGGGTATCGCGCTTCTAAGTGCTTTACCTTCGCGAAGGCACCCCATCGCTGGTAGGCGTAGTGGGCATCTTGTAGGTAGAGGTGGGCAAGACGGTTTTGACTTCTAGCGAGATAAAATCTGCCTGCTAGTTCGTAAGCGAGGGCCTCTTCGTTGAGATATCCGTTGTCTTGAGCGAGGGCAATGGCTTTGTCGTAATATTCTCTAGCGTCTCCATCTTTACCCAATACGCGGAAGCGTTCGGCTTCGACCAAGTAAAATTTGTGCAGGTGATTCATTGGGGCATGATGCGCCCATAGTTCCATCTTTTGTTGGTTGGCCGTTACCTTGGCGAGAATGGGTTCTCGCTCAGATTCTGGGGCATCAGTAAATACGGCAAGTTGCGCTAGAGAATTGTAAAAATGAAACACGGCAACCGATGGCGTAGCAATCATCGCGTCTAAATAACGTTCTGTCGTTGCCGCATTGTCTAGAGCTTGAGGATAGTCCTCGAATAAATAACAGAGGATAAATTTGTGTAAATGTAAATCTCCGATTCCGTAGCGATCGGAGGTTTCAATCATGATGGGGAGACTCGTCTGTTCGTCGTAGGCTTCGCCTATTAAATGACAGGGATTTTCTGAGCAACCCATTAAATTTAAGACGACTTGCCAATATCGATTTAGATATGAGAGAACGAGGCTCTGATTGATGCGATCGATGGCATCGCTGTATTTTGCCATCTCCCGTTCAACTGATGTCAGGTCTTTGCCCATCCAGTATAAAAGAGTGGAGTACCCGTAAGCATTAAAGGCCGCAAGTAGTAAATCTCCTGTATCTAATCCGCTTTGATGTCCTTCCAAAAGCAGTTTTAGTGTTGCTCTGAGGTGTTCCTTCCAATGTATTGAGAACTGATAAGTTAGGAATAAAACCGCTGATTTGATTGTTTTACTGTTGAACCGCCCTAGCAGCTTCAATGCAAGTTGAGCAAATTGATAGCCCGAATCAATATCGAGTACGACTCCGCACAGAACAATCCCATAAGAGCTATACCCTTGGGCTGATAGAGGGGTATTGCCATATTGAATCGATAAATTAACCATTTGTAACGCACAGAGCGTAAAGAGTGCGGGGTTGCCATCATAGGCGGGATGTATGACATCAAATAGCAGATCCATGGCTGCTAATTTTTCCGGATCGGTCATCTCCGGCAGGTCGATTAAATCCTCGATTTGCCTGCCAGCCCACGCCGATTTTGTCTCCTCAATCGCTTGGATAATTTCTGACTGAGTTGGGGTTTCAGGTAATGGAATTCCCAACAGCTCTAAAATTTCTAGTCCGCTTTTGATGGCTTGGGATAGGTTGTGCTGGCTGGAATAGCCCAGTACGCAAACTCTATAAACGTTCACTTTATCCAGCGCCGTTTTAGCGCAGTTTCGCACAATCTCTGCCAGTTGCTCCATCTGCTTGATGTTACCGCTGAGGTAGGCGGCTTCTGCGGCTTCTACATGCAAGGCTAGCATCAAGTTGTATTGGCTTTTCCAACTCTGTTCCCCTAACAAGCTCAAGCCGACTTGTAAGTAATTGAATGCGGGTTGATAGGCGGCAGATGCCTTGGCTTTTTTGCCAGCAGTTAGGTTTAATTGAGCGAGGGCATCTCGCTCGGTCTGTTGGTTGATTAATCCCCGACCTTGGTTGAGCTGATTGACGATATCAAAGATGTTTTGTTCTCGCTTTTCTGGTGGAGTGTTCGCAAGGAGCAGTTGACCGACTTGCCAATGTACGGTCTGCTTTTCTGCTTCTGGGATGAGGGAATAAACGGCTTGCTGGATGCGATCGTGAGCGAACTTGTATTCAACCGCGATTTCTTCGGATAATCCTTGTACGTCGAATTCGATTAACTTATAAGCATCGCTCAAGGGTAAGATTAAACCTTCTGCCATCGCTGCCCACAAATCGGTGGCTATTTGTTGGGGAGATTTTTCGCAGACAATCGCTAATGTTTGGAGGTCGAACTGATTGCCCATACAAGCGGCTAATTTCAGGGCTTGTTGGGTAGAGTGCGGCAACTTCTGCACTTTACCAGCCATCAGTTCAACCACATTATCAGTGATGTTTCGCGCTTGAATCTGCTCTAAATTCCACTGCCACCCTGCTTTACTTTTGGCTTGCTTGCCCCCTAAATCCCCCAATTCTGGGGGACTTTGAGATTCCGGTTCGCCCCCTAAATCGTCCAGTGCTGGGGGACGTTGAGATTCCGGTTCCCCCCAAAGTTGGGGGGTTAGGGGGGCAAAAGTCAGCAATTTTTCGCTATAGAGTGACTTCAAAAACTCATTAATAAAAAACGGATTACCATTGGTTTTGGCTAGCACCAACTCGGCAAGCGGTCTAGTCGTCTCCGGTTCGCTATGCAGCGTGTCAACAATCAACTGATTGACGTTGGATAAGTCAAGAGAGCCGAGATTAATTGAATTGACAATCCCCTTTGCCTTACGAATTTCATCCAGCGTTAACATCAACGGGTGTCCGTCACTGACTTCGTTGTCCCGATACGCACCGATGATAAACAGATATTGGCTATCGGGTACAATCATCAACAATTCAATTAATTTTAATGAAGCCCCATCTGCCCACTGTAAATCGTCTAAAAATAGTACTAGTGGATGCTCCGGCTGAGTAAAGACTTTAATAAAGTTTTGAAATACTAGGTTAAAGCGATTTTGGGCTTCGGCAGGGGCGAGTTCGGGTACGGCAGGTTGCGAGCCAATAATCAGTTCTACTTCAGGAATGACATCAATAATCACCTGACCGTTCTCACCGAGAACTACTAGTAGTTTTTCTCGCCAAGCCGTGATTTGGGCTTCGCTTTCGGTCAACAGTTGCCCCACCAATCCACGAAATGCTTGCACTAGAGAATCATAGGGAATATCTCTTTGAAATTGATCGAATTTTCCAGAGATAAAGTAACCTCGCTGTCGCGTAATGGGCTTATAGACTTCCTGAACCAATGCCGACTTGCCAATACCGGAGTACCCCGCCACTAGCATCATTTCGCGAGTTCCCTGGCTGACGCGCTCAAAGCTTGCCAGTAAGGTATCAATTTCCACCTCCCGCCCGTACAATTTTTGAGGAATTTGGAAGCGATCGGAAATGTCGTGTTGCCCTAAAAAGAAGGGAGCAATAAATTGAGTGGACTGCCACTGCTTGTAACATTCCTCCAAGTCTGCCTTGAGTCCGTAGGCGGATTGGTAGCGCTCTTCAGGGTTTTTCGCCATCAGCTTCATGACAATTTGTGAGAGCGGTTCTAGGATTTCGGGTTGGAGTTCGTGAGGTGGAGTGGGTTGTTTAGCGATATGGGAATGGACCAACTCCATCGCATCAGTAGTGGAAAAGGGAAGTTGCCCGGTTAGCAGTTCATAGAATGTCACGCCCAATGAATAAAAATCGGTGCGATAGTCCATCCCTCGATTCATTCGCCCGGTTTGTTCTGGCGATATGTAAGCTAGTGTCCCTTCTAATACATTCGGGTTGCGTGGGGTTTGGTTCTCTTGCGAGAGAACTGTTGAAATACCAAAATCGATCAGTTTGAGTTGACCCGTTGTCGCGTTTACAACAATATTGGACGGGTTAATATCTTTGTGTATAACATGACGTTGATGCACCTGAGCAAGGATGTCTGAAACCTGAATGGAAAGAGACAAAAAATCCCCTAGGGGTAGATACTTTTTCTGCATTAACTGCTTGAGGGATTCACCCCCAAAATCTTCCAGTATCATTACCCAAAAATTTTGGTAGCTTTCCAAGCTGTAGGCATTCACGACCCCTGTTAGGTTTAAGCTTTTTGTGATTTCATACTCTCGCTTGAACCAAGCTATTTTTTCCGGCGGTGGATACGCTTGTTTCAGCATTTTGAGGATAACGGGTTGGTTATCGGCTTGCCTGTGTCCCTGATAGATTAATGAGTTAGCACTTTCATATAGTTGTCTAGTAATTTGATAGCCGGAAATCGTTAGCATCATTGATTTGCTTCTTGCTGCGTTCAAAGGTCAACTTTTATCTTGTACCCAATTTAAAGACTAGTAGTCCTCGGGTAGGGCAGTCTCCACCTACGTTGTTGCTTATTTTTTCAGGTTCGTCAATCACTGCCTACCCTACGATTATTGAGAAAGGTGCAAGACCCCCATGAGCTGCACGCACAGCAAAGGACGAAAGGACACTTTCAAGACAGTCCCTCATGGCTCCAATTGTCGCCACCGCGCATGAAAATTCTTATTCATAAGAGCCTTCTGCCTTCTGCCTTATTTTCCTAGGAGATGTCACTTTACTCACATCTTGCACTAGTCGCAATAATCCGCCAGGGGTTTAAACCCCTGGCTCATAGCTAAAGTCGTCTAAAGACGACTGGATAAGAATTTAGTCCACTTCAGTGGACTTGAGCTATGAGCCAAGAACTTAAGTTCTTGGCGGGTTATGAGGCTTATTGAGAAAACTGCAAGACCCCCCCATGAGCTACGCACATAACAAAGAATGAAAGCCTAATTCCCCGATTCCCCATTACCCATTACCCATTTTCAGGTTAGATGTCACTTTAGATCCTCAGCCCGTAATAACGAGTGGGGTTATCCCACAGCAGCTTTTGCACCGTCTTCTGCGACAGCCGCTCTTCAAGGGCTACAAGGTTCTCGATCGCATCTGTCTTGTGATCGATATGGGGAAAGTCCGAACTAAAGAGCAAATTATCCGAGCCGATATAGTCGATGATCTCAGGCAAATAACGCTCAGACGGTTCAAACGAGACGAAGCACTGACGGCGGAAATACTCCGAAGGCTTCATTTTCACGTTGTCTTTGACTTCCCAGGCAAAGTTTTCATACTCTTCATCTAACCGCCACAACCAGTAGGGTACCCAACCGCAGCCAGACTCTAGAAACCCTACTCGTAAATTAGGATGCCGCTCTAGCACTCCTCCTTCAATCAATGCCAACATCGCCATCATTTGTTCCATTGGATGAGAACAGGCGTGCATAGCAAAACGGGTGTTGAATCGATCCGCTCCAGTGGACGGCAATTGGCAATGAGTGCCTTCATGGATGCTAACAGCCATTCCCAGTCGTTCGCATTCCGTCCAAAAGGGTTCGTAAACGGGGTCAGAAAGCAACCGCCCCTTAACGGGATTAGGTCGCAAAAACACAGCTTTCCAGCCCCATGAAGCGATGCGGTGCAATTCTGGAACCATATCGTTAGGCTCGTGCAGATTAATTGCACCCACGCCTCTAAGAATTTGCGAGTCATAGCTACAAAAGTCTCGCAGCCAAGTGTTGTAAGCACGGGTGAAGGCTCCAGCTAATTGCGGCTCCATAGTATCCACTGCAAACAGCCACAGTCCCATCGTGGGGTAAAGAAAAGATACATCAACCCCCATTGTTTTGATTGCCTTGACTTGAGACTCCGGATCGTAGCTATTAATTCCATAGCTGGTGTAATCCCGGATTATCACCTTAAGTCCTTCCTGCTGGAGTTCGTTGGATACCTTATTAACAATTTTCTGGCCCTCGACTGTCATATTCCTGGACGGCGCAGAGTTCTTAAACTCCGGTTCGAGGTACTGTTGCCACATCTCGATTGGCTCGAATACATGGCAATCTGCATCTATGATTTGATATCCCTTGTACATAGCTGATCTCTATTGTGAGTTTGAGACTTGGGACTAGAGCGTGTTCTCTTGCCTCCCCCATCAGATTCAGATCCCCCCCAGCCCCCCTTAAGAAGCAGGGGGGAGAATTCCGTCAAAGTCCCCCTTTTTAAGAGGGATTTAGGGGGATCTCCGGATTGAAAAACACGCCCTAACACCCCCATGAATTCGCCAACAACATCTTGGATTGACGGTGCAATTAGAAAAACGCAGGCAGAGGATTCAACTGCTCCTCAGTTAGAGATTGAGTCAACCAACCCATTTGGACAGGTACATCGTATAGCCGACCTGCTCCAAATCGAGGCCAAAAATGCCGCAGACCGGGTACAATTACCTTCACCACAGATAATCCCAGGTCAGGTCGAGTCATATCCAACACCACGGTTTCCAATCCTTTCGCTTGAACAAGACTCACGCAGTGTTTCACATCTATATAGATATCGTCACTCCACTGCTGAGGATAGTCGGCTGGAGTCTTTAGGGGTGAGGTTGGCTCTGGAAGCAGATAGGGATGGTGTTTGATAGTTGCTGTTTGCCACCAATCGATCGCTTCTCGATCGCGATCGCGGTAGGCTTGGTTGGGAGTAAACATGCCAAAAAACGCAGCAGGAAGCGACTGATTGAGTTCGGTTAAGGCGCGGAGAATGGCAAGGCGTGGGTCAAAGTGCGCCCCGAAACCGAGAATAATGTTCTCCTCAGGTTGGTCGTTTCGCCGCGAGATGGCGGCAAAGGCGGAAATAGTTAAATCGCTGGTAATATCAAGTACCCAGAGGTCGCGATCGAGGGTTTTATAATACGCCAGCAGTTGTTGAAAGTAAGGCTCATCAAAGCTTGAGAGGTTTACGGCTGGCTTGTTTAAGCGGTTATACCACCATAAGGCAATGCTATCTCGCTCCACTAACTCCATAAAGCCCTGCAAGATTGCCTCTTCCAAATTGTTTCCCGCCGCGCGTCCGTTCGTGTCGGCACTAGCGAACAGGGCATTGTATTTTTGGGAATAACCGGAGTAACAGTAAGCCGTTGGGATATGTCGAGGTTCATTGTAGGTTAACGACCAAGCCGGACTCCACTCGATTTCGGCATCTTCGTCGAATCGTTCTGGAATCCAGTCAAAGCCAATCCGATTTCCATTTAAGCGATCGCGATTGTGGAACTGGCGATCGCTAAATAGCATACAGTCGTTCGGGTGAATGGCAGTTCCTAAGTCTTTGAACCTAGCTTTGATTCGCGGTTCATCCCCTTGAAATGTACCTGTATATCGCTCAATTGCTTCGCATAACGCACTAACTTTAGCCTGAATCTCACTCCTTCCCTTGCCGTAGGATTCGCTTCGCAAGCTTTCTTGCAGCCCATCCAAGTCATTACCAGTTTCTACAACGCCATATCCAGCGCTATAGGAAGGTGTCAATCCAGCCTCGTCCTCCCCGGTAGAAGTTCGCCGAAGAACGCCGATGATGCCAGTAATTGGACTGATGTGGTGCGCGAGGGTTTTAAAGGTTTCCTCTGGCGAGACACTGCGATGTCCGCCATCACGGGTAAACGATTTCTTTTGGCTTTGTAGCACCAAGCGTGCTGAGGCGATCTTGCCCCCTAAATCCCCCAATTCTGGGGGACTTTGAAGTTCAGTTCCCCCTCTTCTCCCCCCCAATTTTGGGGGGCTAGGGGGGCGTTCGTGGAATTCCCGATCCTTGAGATTGCCACAGCGCGGACATTGGGGACGCCGGACGAGAACATGGTTGCACTTGTCTAGGGAGAGGGCGTTTAGGGTGACGATATTGCCTTCTAGACATGCGTTGCGATCGCAAACAACCCATTTTGCCACCTCAGTTGCAGCCATGCCCAGGACTGTAGAAAGCGTGGATGGTAAAGCCGAGAGGGAGGTGAGGACGGGTTTAGCCGTGTTTTTTCGCTGTTGTAGGTAGCGTTCGACTTTTCGATGTCCTCGCAGTCGATGCGCTAAGCATTCCCAGCACCCGGTTTTACCGGGAACCAAGATTGGGCCAACCCACATCTCTATTCCTACAGGTTTAACCAACATCCACGCGCGATCGCAACTCAAAGCCTCCTGATTGAAGGCATCCAAACCCTCTTGCAAATAATCATCCGTCAGCGCCACCCAGAAATTGCCTCCCTCACCCACACGAACACCAAGAGATGCCAACAGGGTTTTAAAGGGTTCGGTATCGATTTCGCCAAAGGAAACGACAGAAACCGTCACCTGCTGCAAGCGTTGGGCAACTTCCTCTGAGTCTTGTCCCAACATCTCCCAAAATGCCGCTTGTTCAGATGGCATTGAAGGTTGGGCATCAACGATATAGCCTTTACTTTGCAAGCGAGTGAGCAAGTAAAATACCTCAGGAGCAGAGATATCGTTCTGGAGGATAGCGATAATCTCTTCTACAGAATGTTTGCCGTTAAGGAGTGGTGCTAAGCGAATGTAAGCCTCCCCGCGCAGCAAGAAGTGTTCGTTTTCGGAAATTAAAAACACGCCATCTGAGGGGACAACTTCACAACGAAAACACGACTTAAACCTCGGTTGGCGCATCATGATTGATTTTTAAGTGCTTTTTACAACCTTCTGCCTTCTACCTTTTTCTCGTTCTCAGACTGAGTCTATTCAGATCCCCGACTTCTTGAAGAAGTCGGGGATCTTGGGTTTAGTACTTGGGACAGGTGGGGTAGCTGGGAAAGAGAAAGTTACCTCTTTGAACACAACTCGATATCACAATGAAGGAATGAAAATTTCTATTCCCTATTTTCAGGACAGACACCACTTCTGCCTTCTTGCACTAGCTGCAATACAAGTGGATCTTCGATTCAAGTGATTCTCAAGAACCCGTACAATCCATCTTGTTTGGCATAGTTATAAAGTACATCTTCATCTGTAGTCCGTAATCCATCTGGTGGAGGAGGAAGTGCCAAAAACCCTTCCTCGGAGTCTGGATCGTTGACATATCGAAGGATAATACTACTAGCTTCTACGAGATGTTCAGGCTCCTGAGAGTTGACTATCGCTTCGAGCGTTGCCCTTGGGTCTTTATTTAATCGTCGCAGAAAGTCGTTCTGGTCTTGACTCCAAGCGTGGGCGAAAATATGCGCCCAAGAATCTCGATATTCTTGCGGATGGGGTGCCATAATTTACCTCTCTTTATGGGTTGGGTTTACCAAATAACTCGGTAGACTAATCCGTTGCAAAGCGTAGGCGATTTTAACGCTCGCCAACGCTTAATAGTTGCCAAAAAGGTATCTTTTCCGTTCAAGTACACCTAAAAGTTCCGTACATTCCATCCTGGTTGGCATACAGGTAGAGTTGTTCTTCACTTAATTCCTGCAAAGCTGGTGGTAGAGCAGGCAGCGACACGAAACCATACTCGCAGTGATCGCTACTTGCATACTCAAGAATAGTGGCACAAGAGCCTACTAAATGTTCGGGATTGCCCGAATTGACTACATTAGTAATTGTGTACTTTGGGTCTTTTCTCAGTCGTTGCAGAAAGTCCTTATTGTTCTGATGCCAAGCATGGCCAAAGACACGCGCCCACGCATCTGCTAAGTCTGGAGGGTACACTGCGTCAATCATAAGTTACCTTTTTTCAAGCCTTCAGTTGGAGGAATAGTCTGGTAAATTAACGCCAAATCAAAGAATTTTTCTGGCATCTTAGCAATATACGAGGTTTTTTTATTTTAATTTTTGTCAAGAGAATTGTTTAAGATTTGACAATGCGCCAAAATGCATGAAGAACTTTTACATCTATTGCTATTAAGATGCTATAGGCTTGACACAGCACTTGCAAACTGGTATTCACGCTGACTAGAGCGGTTCGCCGCTTAACAATACAGTTAGTCAGTGATGTCCGAAAGTTTTAGAGGATGCCATGACTATGACTAGAAAACGAGCGAAGAGGAATCTGTGTCAGTAGATTTAACCCAAACCCATATCGATTCCAACGATCCAAAGTATCAACCGATGTTAGAGGAATTACAGGGAAATATCCTCAAAAGTCACGAACGAAACTACTCCGCACATATTTTTGTAAAATTCAAGTCAGACCCAGATGCAGCAAGAAAATGGATTAGTCGTTTTGCCGAAGAATTTGTCACATCGGCAAAGCAGCAGTTGAACGATAGTGTTAGGTATAAAGAAAATAACTCTCCAGGAGAGGAAGAATTGTTCGCCAACTTTTTCCTCTCCTATAGCGGTTATCAAATACTTGGCTTCAACTTAGAAGTAGCGAATGGCATCGAATTTCCCAGTCCAGCATTTAAGGTTGGTATGCGGACATTTCAGCCAGTACTGAACGACCCCCCAGTGTACGAATGGGAAGAAGGATTTCATGATGAAATTCATGCCTTGATTCTCCTAGCTGATAATAATCTCGACAATCTGCAAGAACAGGCAAAGAAGGTCATAGAAGAAGTCGGGAATGTAGCAGATATTGTCAAAACAGAAGCAGGCATCGTCCTCAGAAATAAAAAAGGGCAGGCTATCGAACACTTTGGTTTTAGAGATGGAGTCAGTCAGCCCCTATTCTTGAAAGAAGATATAGAGAAAACTAAAGAGCAAGGCACCGATCGATGGGACTCTAGCGCTTCCTTAGAATTAGTCCTTGTGAAAGACCCTTTTGGACAGGGAGAGAATAGCTTCGGTAGCTATCTTGTCTACCGAAAGCTCGAACAAGATGTGCGGGGTTTTAAAGCAGCGGAGCAAGAACTTGCTAAAAAGCTGGGATTGTCCGGTAAAGATGCAAAAAGGGCAGGTGCATTAGTTGTGGGGCGGTTCAAAGATGGAACACCCGTAACGCTTGCTCCGGAAGCACAAAGTCCCGATCCAAATTTCAATAACTTCAATTACGATGACGATCTAGATGGTAGTAAATGTCCGTTTCACTCGCACATCCGAAAAGCCAATCCGCGAGGTGATAAAAACCATAAAGAGGAAACATTACAAGTCCAACGCAACCATCGCATTGCTCGAAGAGCTGTCAGCTACAGCGAAAAGCAAGATGCACGGGATAAGTCTCTGTCAAAACTATCGCAGTTTCACAATCAACTGAGGCATTTAAGAGAGGTGACGCTACAGCCAGCAGAAGATGAGAAAGTTGGATTACTGTTTATGTGCTTTCAAAGCGATATCTTTAACCAGTTTATGTTTATGCAAAAGAACTGGTCTAATAATCAGCACTTTGTGAAATACAAAGCGGGTGTGGATGCTGTCACAGGTCGCTCTAAACAGCAAACTGAAGGTCAGAATTGGCCGAAAGAGTGGGGGAAGCCCGACAAGGTTCAGTTCGATTTTTATCATTTTGTTACCCCAAAAGGTGGTGAATTCTTCTTTGCCCCCAGCATCAGTTTTCTCAAAACTATTGCATCGATGAATCTGGCTCGCGATTCATCGGTTTAGCCGCTGATGACTTCACGTCGCTCAGTGTTTTGGGAAGAGGCGATCGCTCTTTTATGGGATACCCTCGCTCCTGAATCAGACGTTTCAACTCTTTGACTCGCTGGCCAGGTGCTGGATGCGTTGACAAAAACGCAAAATCTCTATCCTTTTGCTGACTCATCCGTGCAAAAAAGTCTGTTGCTCCAGCGACATGACCGTAGGTATTTTGCAACAACGTCAAGCCAAACTCATCCGCCTCGCGTTCCTGAGACTGGGAGTATCGAGCTTGAGTGACGGCTTCAACGCCCGAAACTGCCGCCGATTGAATCGCACTAGCATCACCGAGAAACGTAGCAATGACAATTTGGATTAAAAGCGATCGCCCCAAACCTCGCAAATGATCGCGATGAGCAAAATGACCTAACTCATGCCCCAATACCATCATCAACTCATTCTCAGACTTCGCCTGTTCCACTAAACCCGAGTAAATCGCGATCGCATCACCCGGTAACGCGATCGCATTTACAGTGGAGTTTGGCAGATACAAAGCTCGGTAATCCCGCTTGTCCCGTTGTTCCGGTGGCAGATGAGCTTCTAATCGTGCCAACATCCGATCGAGCGTATCTTGAGCGGGTGACGGTTTAGCTTGCCGCTCAAACACCGGAACCACTACAGCACCTAACTGTCGTTCCACACTCGGAGGAATCAGCCCAATCAAACCATTAATCAGCAAATTCAACAGCCAAATAACGCCAACAATAAATCCGACAAATAAACCTAATAAAATGAGCAGTTGACGATTACTAGGCGGTGGGTTGCGATTAATGGATGCCTTGGGTGGTTCAGGAGACATTAGACTTAGTCGCTTGAATTATCGTTCTTCGTGGGGCGGAAAGGATTTAAGAAATTAATCAGAGCATAGAGCTCGCGAGACTGAACCCACAATCGTCCTCTGCCCCTAAAACGACAGACCAATCCCTCACCCCCTAAAATCCCAGTTCTCAACCCTCTAAACGACAAACCGCCTAACAGCTCAACGTTGTAATTCAACGTATCTTCAAACGCCACAATGTAGCCAGTATCGACCACATAGTCACCCGCTACGGGAATTTCTATAATCGCGCCATAGGAACTAAACCAAATATCACCCGTACCCGTTGCCCGCAGGAGAAATAAAGATTCTCCACTAAAGAAGCCTTTGAAACCCTGAAACTTAGTGTCAATCTCCACAGCAGGACTAGCCGCAACAAACCCAGACGACTGCACCATCAACCCATTACCGTTGAGGACGTAATGCTGAATATCACCTGGAACGCCTGGTGAAACATACAACTGTCCGGGTTGGCCTTGGGCAGTGAACTCGCTCATAAACAGCGACTCCCCTCCCAACATGCGACCAATCCCTTTCATCAAGCCCCCTTGAACCCTAGATTTCATTTTGATCCAAGGGTCCATCGCTGCCATTGCACCTGATTCCACCAACACCGATTGATTGGCTTTTAAGTCAATTCGTAAGGAAGCATAAGCAGGAGCATGCTCGATTTGGTAAGCAATTTCATTCATTGTGGTTAGTTAGTGGTTAGTTGTTAGTTGTTGGTTGTTATACGTCGTAGGTTTGAGGTTCACACATATTCTCTAATTACTCCCCCCTACGGTGTACACACATCTTGCGTTTACCTCGCAACTGCTGCATTTAGCCCCCCTAGCCCCCCAACTTTGGGGGGAACCGGAATCTCAAAGTCCCCCAGAATTGGGGAGCCAGTGCGGTCTTGGGGTCTCCCCAAGTAGAGCATCTGGCGTGGATTTAGGGGGCGAGAAAGACTTGTGTGTACACCGTAGCTTAATAAGGAGGGCTGGGGGGGTGAAATGTGACATTGGAAAAGCCAATTGGTATTAGTGATGCTGTCGATTTTTATCGGGGAGGTAATTGAGAGCCAACTTCCATACCAAAAGCGCCGGGATTATGAGTTTGGCAAAACAGCCGTCCTTGCCCTTTAAATCGACAAACCAGCCCTTCCCCGCCTAAGAAAGCACCGATTAAACTAGAACCGGCTTTCTTAATTTCAAAGCTGAGAGTTTTTTCAAACGCAACAATATGACCCGTATCAACAATGTATTCACCATTCACAGGCACCTCATAAATGGCACCAAACGAGGTCAGAATTACAGGGCCACGCCCACTAATGTCTAACCAAAAAACCGATTCACCGGAAAAGAACGATCTAAAACCTTGAAATCCCAGGTCAATATCAACATCTGAAGCACTACCGAGGTAAGACGTTGCCTGCACGACTAACCCAGTACCTGTCACTTGATACAGCAAAATATCCCCCATCAATCTAGGGGCGAGAAATACCTCTCCTCCAGGAAGGGGAGAGCGAAACACGCTCAAGAATAAGGACTCTCCAGCAATCATCCGCTTCAGTCCGCCGAAAATTCCTCCCCCCTTGCCTTGACGTAAAGTCGTGCTGGCATTAATCGAACCGCTCATGGCAATCATCCTGCCTGCTTCCGCGACTAATTCTTCACCAGCATTGAGAACGACGCGAGCTATAGCGCTATCCGGTTGATGCAAAATCTCTACTTCCATCGGGTTAAAACCTTTAGTTATTGGTCATTTTGTTCAGTGACCAGTGACCAGTGACCAGTTTTTTTGTATGCTGACGTCTTGCTTAATAATCGTAGGGTGGGCATTGCCGACAAACGATAGAATCAAGTTTTCAAGTTCTATTCGGCAATGCCCACCCTACATACTGGGGACTTGTCCAGTGAGCAGTGAACAGTGACCAGTTTTTTTGTACAGCTACACGAGTTTGGTACGCAAATATCTGACCAAGCCATCAATACTGCGAGACTGGAGATAAATAACGCCTTGACCAGAAAGTCGATTCACTAATCCTTCGCCCGATGTCATAGAACCAATCAACCCACCAGCAAGACCAACTTTCATCCGAATTCCAGGTTCGTAGGCAACTAAGTGGCCGCTGTCCACGATAAATTCACCGTTAATGCGTTTTTGGGTCAGGCCGCCGTAAGCACCGAAAAACACAGTGCCTCGACCGCTCAATTTCAGCTTAAACAGACCTTCTCCCGATATCCAGCTTTTAAAACCCGCCCACTGAACGCCCATTTTGACTCCCGGCGTATGGGCAATGTAGGCTCCTGGTTGACAGCAGATTTCGCGATCGTTTAATTCAATCCCAGCGATGTCGCCAATGGTGGATTGAGTCAAAACCAGGTTGAGAGGACGTTGCGTCTTGTTGGTAAAGGTGTTGACAAATAAGGACTCTCCACCAAAAAACTTTTTCAGGAGTCCCGAAATCAGTCCCCCAGAGAACTCAGTTTTCATTGACAACTGGGCATCCATACTAGTCATTGCTCCTGCCTCAGCCGTGATGCTATCACCGGGATTTAGCGTCACAAAAATAGCGGCAAAGGCGGGTTTGTAGCGAATGTCACATTTCACGGCTGCATCTCCTGACGGGCAGAAGGGATGGAAAATATTACCAGTGTGGCAATAATTTTGGCGATATCCAGATTTCTTCAAAAAAATAATGGTTCTTCTGTACCGAGGCTTGTGCAGCGATAGCCTTCGATCGCTTGATTCAGACTTTTGCCTACTATCTAAATAGGGAAATTTTCAACCCTATCAATTAGGCTATACAAAAGCTGTAGAGCTTGAACTTACATCTAGGCGACGACAAAGAACAGAAAATGCTGAACGTGCTGAGTCCTCAGATACGTCGTTATGCTGTCGCGGGATTGGTTGTTGCGCTAGCGCTGCCAATCGAGCTACTGCTAAAACTTCAATTCAATGTAGACAACCCATTTCTACTGTTCTTACCTGTTGTCCTATGGAGTAGTTGCTACGGAGGTTTGGGTTCAGGACTGTTGGCGACAGTGGCAACGACGTTGCTCTCCTACTATTGCTTGGTAGACCCTGACTACTCGTTGCTACTTTCCGATTTGAGGCAAACCCTAGAGTCAGAGACGACGGTAGGAAATACTTTATCGTGGCAGCTTTTGCCGGGTCAAACTTTCCAGTTAGGGTTGTTCGCGCTAGAAGGCGTCTTGCTCAGTTGGTTTACCAACGTGTCTCTCTTGGTCAAGCAAAACTTTGAGCTATCCGGTGAAGCGGGAAACGAAGGGTGTGAGCAACAGCGAAAAACGCGATCGCTTTCTACAACAGCTCAATCCGAGCAACTAACCAATATTTTAGAAAGTATCACCGATGCGTTCTGGGCAGTAGACAGCAACTGGCGCTTTACCTACATTAATCGTCGAGGAGAACAACTTTTACAAACAGACAGAGCAGAACTACTCGGTAAAGGCATGTGGGAGGTTTATCCGCAAGCGATCGGTTCAACCTTTTACCACCAGTACCACACAGCTGCTAGCAAGAGAGTTCCGGTTCAATTTGAAGAGTTTTGTTCCGATCTGAATCTCTGGCTAGGAGTTCGAGTCTATCCTGCTAACGAAGGGCTTTGTGTCTATGCCCAAGACATCACCGAACGCAAGCGAGGGGAGGAGGCGTTACGCTATCTTGCCGAAACCAGCAACTTCCTTGCCACTTCCCTAGACTACGAGGCAACGCTGGAGCGAGTGGCTCAGCTTCCCGTACCGTTTATGGCGGACTGGTGCTCGGTTGAACTTCTCCAAAGCGATGGCTCGATTCGACGAATTTGTGTCGCTCATGCCGATCCAGCCAAAGTCGAGTACGCACTGCAATTAGCTCAATATCCGCCCGATTTAGAAGGGTTGAATCCGATCGCTAAAGTGTTGCGGACGGGCCGAGCAGAAGTGATTCCAGAACTATCTGACTCGCTGCTGGACGCATCCACGCACGATGCCGAACATCTCAAACTGATACGCGAACTGGGGTTCAGATCGGCTGCAATTGTGCCAATGGCAATCGGGGGGCAAATACTAGGGACTATTACACTAGTGACCGCAGAATCAGGTCGCCGCTATGATGTAACAGACTTAGCGTTGGCGGAAGATTTAGCCCGTCGTGCAGCTTTAGCGATCGACAATGCACGACTCTATCAACGGACTCAGCAAGTTTTGCAGCGTCAATCCGAGTTGTTATCTCTGCTCGATGCCTTGTTAGCGGCTGCCCCTGTAGGGATATGCTTTCTCGACAAAGAGCTGCGATACATTCACATCAATCAGGTACTCGCTTCAATTAATGGTTTTTCCATCGAAGAACACCTAGGACGGCGATATCGAGACGTACTGCCAGAAATGGCGGCTCAGTTTGAACCCCAATTACAGCACGTCTTGGATACAGGTGAACCCATGCTGAATGTGGACATCAGTGGTGAGGCACCGGGACAACCTGGATACCACGGCCATTGGTTGGGAAATTATTACCCTGTCCGAAATACTGACGGGCAAACGGTAGGACTTGGCGTCATCTTAGCTGATATTACTGAAACCAAACAGGCAGAAGCGGCAGCACGCGAGGCAAATCGCAAAGTAGTGAACATTCTTGAGAGCATCACTGATGCCTTCTTTGCCTTGGATAGCAAATGGCAATTTACCTACGTCAACCATCGCTGTGCCGAACTAATGCAGTCTGTACCCGAACACCTGTTAGGACGGAGTTTTTGGGAGATGTTCCCCACAGCTAGAGGGACAATTCTGGACGAACAATACCATAAGGTGATTGAGCATCAAACTCCTGCCCATTTTGAAGTTACTGGATTATTTACTGGACGATGGTTTGAGGTTCACTCGTATCCTTCGGCTGAGGGAATTGCTGTCTATTTCCAGGAAATTTCAGATCGCAAACGTGCCGAGGTAGCACTACGCGAGAGTGAAGAACGTTTGCGAGCGATCGTGCAAAACATGCCAGTGATGATGGATGCCTTTGATGCGGACAATCACATCATCGTCTGGAATCGAGAATGCGAGCGGGTAACGGGCTACAGTGCCGAAGAGATTATCGGTAATCCCCGTGCCATAGAACTACTGTATCCGGATCGGGCTTATCGCGATCGCATGTTTGCTGAACACGAGGCACGCGGCCTAAACTATCGAGATTGGGAATGGGAGATTACGTGTAAAGATGGCAGTGTTAAAACCATCGCTTGGTCCAACATTTCCGAAGAGTATCCCATTCCGGATTGGGGGACATGGGGGATTGGCGTTGATGTTACCGAACGCAAACAAGCTCAAGAGGCGCTCCAAGACAGTGAGGCGCGGTTCCGAGTCATGTTTAACCAAGCTGCTGTGGGCATTGCCTTGGTGGCGTTAGATGGCCAATTTATCCAAGTTAACCCAGCTGTGTGCAACATTACCGGCTACAGTCAGGATGAATTACTCGCCTTAACGATTCAAGCCATTAGTCATCCTGAGGAACAACAGATAGATGCTGACAGCTTTCAACGGGTAGTAGCACGGGAGATTGATGGTTACTCTGTGGAGAAGCGCTACTTTCGCAAGGATGGCAGCATTGTTTGGGTAAATGTGACTGTTTCAGCCGTGTGGGACTCAAACAACCAGATTAAATATGGTATTGGCATTATTGAAGATATTAGCGATCGGCAAGCCGCGCTGCGCGAACGCAAACGCGCTGAAGAAGTACAGCAGTTTTTAGTCGAGGCTAGTACTGAACTGGCTGCTTCATTGGATTACAAAACCACGCTCAATAATGTTGCTCACCTTGCCGTTCCCACCTTTGCCGATTGGTGCATTGTTGACGTTTTTCAGCTGGATGCATCCGTTCGACAGATTGCCATAGCCTGTGCTGACCCAGTAAAACAGGAAATACTAGAAGAACTGCGTCGTCGCTACCCGCCCGATCCAAAAAGACCAAATCCTGCTTGGCAAAAGCTTTTGAGCGGTCAATCCCTGCTTTACGAACAATTCACGGACTCGCAAATAGCGGCAACTGCCCAAGATGAGGAACACTTGCAATTGTTACGCGGGTTGGGGAACAGGTCTGTCATGGTTGTACCAATCCAGTCTCGGCATCAGGTGCTAGGCGTACTTTCCTTTGTTTCATCGGAATCGAAGCGCCGCTACAATCAGGCAGACTTAGCTCTTGCCGAAGATATCGCTCGCCGTGCTGCCAGTGCGATTGACAATGCTCGCCTCTACCGCGATAGCGAAGCCGCTCGTACCGCTGCCCAAGAAGCGAATCGAATGAAAGATGAGTTTCTAGCCGTCCTTTCCCACGAATTGCGATCGCCTCTGAATGCTATCCTCGGATGGACGCAGATGCTACGGACTCGTCAGTTGAGCGAAACGGCAATGGCGCGGGCACTGGAAACCATCGAGCGCAATGCTAAGTTACAAACGCAACTGATCGAAGACCTGTTGGATGTTTCGCGGATTATTCAAGGAAAACTTCGTCTGAATATCCGTCCCATCAATATTGCATCTGCGATTGACGCCGCACTGAATACCGTGCGTCCGGCCGCAGATGCCAAAGGAATTCATCTCACAGTCACACCCAACTCCTCAGTCGGATTAATTCCAGGCGATGCAGAGCGTCTTCAGCAGGTTGTCTGGAACTTAGTTTCTAATGCGATTAAGTTCACGCCGACAGGAGGACGAGTTGAAATTCGGCTCAAGAGTACTGACTCTTATACTCAAATTGAGGTCGCTGACACGGGTAAAGGCATCAGTCCTGATTTTCTCCCCCACGTCTTCGAGCGCTTCCGTCAAGCGGATAGCACGACGACAAGAGCATATGGGGGACTCGGACTGGGACTGGCGATTGTGCGTCATTTGGTGGAACTACATGGGGGTACAGTTCGTGCAGACAGTCCAGGAGAAGGCCAGGGCGCGACATTTACCGTGAAGCTACCGCTCCAAGTTCGAGAGGAGAATTGGGAATTGGGAATGGGGAGTCAGGTAAAAGCAGAGGATTCCCCACGTTCTACCGTCTACTCTTCGCTGCCGCTCAAAGGGCTACGAGTCCTGGTAGTCGATGATGAGGTGGATACACGAGACTATTTAACGGCGGTATTGGCAGAGTATGGAGCTCAAGCGACTGGCGTTGCATCGGTGAGTGAAGCGATTTTTGCGATCGCACAGTTGCCACCAGATATCTTAGTGAGTGATATTAGTATGCCAGGGGAAGATGGCTATTCCTTAATTCGTCAAGTGAGAGCTTTAGAGTCTCAAGCGGCTTCTATTCCAGCCGTTGCCATAACCGCACATGCCATGGAGGAAGATCGCAAAAACGCGATCGCAGCAGGCTTTAACCAGCATATTCCTAAACCCATTGAACCCACTCAATTAGTTGCTGTGGTTGCCAATCTTGCCCGTCAGTACTTACTCGATATAGATGTTGGTTCTACTGAACTCAAATCAAAGGAGTAATAGTCATGTCTTTTGATACTTATTACACATTAGGCCGTTCAGGTTTACGAGTCAGCCGTCTGGCACTCGGTACCATGACGTTCGGCACGGAATGGGGTTGGGGTGCTGATGAAGATACGGCGCGTCAACTGTTCAATACCTACGTTGATGCTGGCGGAAATTTCATCGACACAGCAGATGGATATACCAACGGTACTTCAGAGGCTTGGATTGGTAAGTTCGTTGCAGAGCGTGGATTGCGCGATCGCGTTGTCATTGCTACCAAGTTTACCTATAACGCTCAACCTGGTAACCCAAACGCTGGCGGCAATGGACGCAAGAATATCCTTCGAGCCGTAGAGGGTTCACTACAACGTCTCCAAACAGACTACATCGATCTCTACATTCTCCACACCTGGGATCGGATTACGCCTGCTGAAGAGGTGATGCGGACGCTTGACGATCTAGTGCGATCGGGAAAGGTACGTCATGTGGGACTGAGCGATACACCTGCTTGGTACGCAGCACGGGCACAGACGCTTGCCGAGTGGCGCGGCTATGAACCGATCAATAGTTTACAACTTGAGTACTCGCTGGTTGAGCGGAACATTGAACGTGAGTTCATTCCCTTGGGCCTCGAACTTGGCATGGGTATCACGGTGTGGAGTCCGTTAAGCTGTTGTGCATTTAATTTGCAATAACAGCATCACCTTTGTTTTTAATCTTCCTCTGCCATTTAATAACTAGCTCTCCTTGATTTAACAGCCGCTCTAGCAACGTCTCTAACTCTTCTACTGATTGAAACAGCCGATG
>DATNPC010000036.1:0-2152 GCA_036703375.1 Allocoleopsis sp. | reverse complement strand
CAAAGTGATGAAAATAGGAGTAGACATACATTGACTATGCAAGAACACACTATCAAGAACCTGAAAGGAATTGCTATTTTTGCAGGAGTCGCCTCGATCAGCTTATTTTCGTTGAACTATCCAGTCTTAGCGCAACGAGCTTGTGTGAGGACAGACGCTGGACAAAAAGTATGTGGACAGTTGTTGCCAGGTGGCTCTTCAGTCCCTTTGGAAGGAAACTATTCTCTTACATGGGCAGCCAAGCCTGGAACTTATTGCGAGGCTGGAGCCATCCAACAATTAACTATTTCTTCTGATGGTCTTATGCAAGGGGTTTATAACGTAGATCAAAGAGTAACGTTTAATGGAAGAGTTGATTCTGATGGCACATGGTCAGGAGCTTTGTCCCGTTTTGGTTACAGCTTTAAGGGCAATCTTCGAGATGGCAAACTGACGGGAACATACATGCGAAATGACACTTCCCTTGCACCATGCCAAGGAGTTCTTGAAGGCTACAAAATTCCCGGTAAGTCTAGATGAGTGCGATCGCAAGCTCGCCGTAGGCTGGGTTGACAACAGGAAACCCAGCATCGCTTTTCTCTGGCAGTACTAACTAGAAGCGCGATCGCACTGGACGGCTGTGACTGTGGAAACAGTCACCCAACAATTTGCTTGGAGCGGACTACCGAAAGCTCCTGATACATTGCCAAGGGTATTGGAATCCGCTCAAGCGAACCGTTAGCCTGCTGCATTTCAGTGTAGTTTTGAAGTTGACTGATGGAGTTCAGGGTTAAGCTTAGACAGCAAACACCGATCGTACAGCCGTTATGGTGGGACAACCCGATCTGATTATTTCAACGACAGATCTCACAAAAACCTATGGTCAGAAACGTGTTGTAGACAAGCTTAATTTAGGAGTACCGCGCGGCTCGATATGCGGTTTTCTGGGTTCTAACGGAGCTGGCAAAACAACCACGATCAAGCTGCTACTGGGACTCGTGAAACCTTCAGGTGGAGACGGTGCGGTGTTTGGTAAAAGTATTACCAAACATAGTGTTGCCATTCGGGAGCGCGTTGGGTTTCTTGCCCAATCCCCCCACTTCTATGGGCACCTGACTGCCCGCGAAACGCTCCGGCTTGTGGCATCGTTCTTTTTCAGAGGCTCCCAGACTGCGATCGCAGCCCGTATCGAGGAATTGATCGAGCTTGTTGGATTAGCGGGTAAAGCCGATCGTCCAGTGAAAGGATTTTCTGGCGGCGAACGTCAGCGTCTCGGCATTGCTCAAGCTGCTATTAACGATCCTGAATTGATTATCCTTGATGAGCCAGCATCTGCGCTTGACCCCTTGGGCCGACGCGATGTATTACAAATTCTCGAAAGTTTTCGGGGACGAAGCACTGTCTTTTACTCCACCCATATTCTCGATGATGTGCAGCGAGTCAGCGACTGGGTTGTGATTCTTAAACAGGGTAGATTGCTTGCTCAGGGCGCAATTGACCAACTGCTAGCAGGTGACTCAACCCTGTTTCAGGTTACAGTGCGCGGTGATGGATTGACCGTTTGCGATCGCTTGCATCAAGTACCCTGGATCAGACAAATTGCCGTTGAATCAGGCGCACCCGATGTAGAGAACAATCCAACAACCAGGCTGAAAATTCAAGTCACCAATCCGAATGCTGCTGAAACTGACCTCCTGCGGTTTGTGATGGCAGACTCTACTACTGTCGTCACGCAATTTGAACGAGCAGTTTATGACCTCGAAGATGTTTTTGTAAATTTAGTCGAGGGAAGCACCCATCATGAATCACAGAAATGAAGTTCGTGTGTCAGAACTAGAGCCTGTATCAGGAAGTTGGTTACGAGGCTTTCATCCTATCTACCAGAAAGAGCTTTCCTACTGGTTTAGGACGCATCGCTGGATATCTCAACTCATTATTTGGATGTCACTCACAGCCGTGCCTGCCATCTGGATGACACCAAGCAGTGCCAGCGATCGTGGAATTTCATACCTGACGTTATTTCTCTGGTTGAGCAATCCCCTGCTATCGATTGGAACAATCATCCTGGCTCAAGGCACGATTATTGAGGAGAAACTAACCCAGACTTTGCTATGGGTTTTTTCTAAACCGTTGTCCCCCGCTGGGTTTATTCTGGCGAAATTTTCGGCTTATG
>DATNPC010000035.1:0-12182 GCA_036703375.1 Allocoleopsis sp. | reverse complement strand
CATAGTCACGGCTGGGTCGCCAGGAATCAAGTGCAAAAAGGCGAAAACCAAAAGCGTAATGCCCAAAAGAACTGGTATTAAGTTCAGCAGTCGTCTGGCAATATATCGACCCATAAAAATTATGACTTATGAATGATGAATAGGGAGCTACACGGTTAATACGTCCCTGTAGGGAATTAAGAATTCCCACTGTTCACTGTTCACTGCTCACTGTTCACTGTTCACTGCTCACTGTTCACTGCTCACTGCTCACTGCTCACTGCTCACTGTTGAGCGTAGAACTCTACTACACTCTTGGCAAGCTGTACAATTTTCTCGCGGAGTTCCTGCGGTTGCAGGACTTCGATCTGCGAACCAAAGCTCAGGATATATTCGCATGCAGCTTCTTCCACATCAAACTGAATACAAACTTTACTCCATCCATCAATCTCGGATGGCTCTACCTGCTCAATTTTTGCAAATCGTCCTGCATATCGCAGTCGCGGGAGAATGGCAGGGGCAACGCGAACAATAACTGGATAACGGGGGAGATTGGCTTGAAACTGAGCAGACGATTGCTCCCAATACTCCGCTAAGTTGAATCCTTGGGGATGAATGCAAGGTTGCTCCGTCACCTGGGCATCCTGGATACGAGAGACACGATAGCTCCGCACATCTCCCTCAATCCCAGCGACTAAGTACCATACGCTTCCCTTCGCTACCAGTCCCAGCGGATCGACTAGACGTTCAACCAGGGTCCGATCGCTTCGCTGGTATACCAAGTTTAGTTTGCATTCCTGCCAGATTGCTCCAAACAGTGTGGGGAAGGAGGAGATGTTTTCCTCAGCAGAACGCCAACCCGTTGCATCGATATGGATGCGTTGGCGTATCGATTCGGCGTCACGCCGATACATCGCAGGAAGCGCAGCCAGCAATTTGAGGAAAGCTGCCTCGGAGGCTTGGTGTAACCCTAAGTCAGCTAACAGGTGAGACGGCTTGGGGAGAAAGAGTGCCTGAATTTCAATGGGCGACAGTCCTGTCAGGTTTGTTTGGTACGCTTCCAGTAGGAACCAGCCACCACCTTTTCCACGTTCCGCTACTACCGGAATCCCCGCCAGACTGAGAGCTTCCATATCGCGATAGATCGTTCGCTCGGACACTTCCAACCGAGCAGCTAATTCCCGCGCCGTGAGGCGTCGCTGAACTTGTAACAGCAATAGAATAGACAGTAAGCGATCGGCACGCATAGTCAGAGAAAAATATTCTCTGACTTTACAGAATATCAGCAAGAAAGCCCACGTTCTTTCCTGAATTCATAATTTAATGTTGATTGACTAAAAGAAATTTATTTCTAATTTCCTGATTGATTTTATCAGCTCTCTCAATGGAGCTGTTTTATCTAAATAACCATTGGCTCCCTGTGCTAAAGTCCGAAAACGTGTCTTAGTTTCAAAATTAGCTGTGAGAATAAAAACAGGAATATTGGCCGTATTGGGATTTTGGCGTAATTCTCTTAAAACTTCTTCTCCATTTAAACCGGGCATATTCATGTCACATAGAATCAAGTCAGGTTGCAGGGCTTTGCTTAACGCTAAGCCGATCGATCCGTTTGCCGCCGTGAAAACTTTAAAATCATAGAGTTCTAGGAATTCACTTAAAGCCAAGCGATAGACGTTGTCATCATCAATTAGTAGGATTCTTTTCTTCATTCTGACCTTTGTGACACGCTCCCTAAAATACTAAAAAGTAAATGTGGAGAAAATATGGAGAACGTTTTCCGGCTCGAAAATTTATCCGAAAATTTACACTATTTGGGCTTTCAGAGGACGATTCAACAGCGTTCAGTTGCTTACAGGTCACTGCTTGAAGGGCAGTGTAACAGTGAACGTCGTACCGACGCCAATTTCACTCTCCACAACAATTTCGCCCTTATGCAAGTCCACGCACCGTTTGACGATTGCAAGTCCAAGGCCAGTACCGGGAATATTGCCGACATTGCTCGCTCGTCCAAACGAGTCAAAGAGTTTCTCCAAGTCCTTGGCAGGAATGCCCATACCTCGATCTTGAATGCACAAGATAGCTGATGAGGACGTGCAAGTGAGTTCAAAGTCGATCGATCCGCCTTGAGGAGAATATTTAATCGCATTGGAGAGCAAATTTGTAACGATGTGCTCTAACAGCTTTCGATCGATGCAGACATTGCCGCAATTGCCTGATGTCCGAAAAGCGATCGCGTGCTTAGTACCAGCCGTCATCTGCATGTTCTCGACTATGTTGCGGCAAAAAGCTGCCAAATCCATTGGAGCCGGTTCAAACTTGAGCTTGCCAGCTTCGGCTTTACCAATCGTCAAGACATCATCGAGTAACTGAATCATGCGTTGTACCGCACTTTGAATCCGCTGGTGATGATTCTGTTTTTTCTCATCGGTCAATCTATCCTGATAGCGATCGAGCATTTCATTGGACGATAAAATCGTCGTCAATGGCGTGCGGAACTCATGCGACACTAAGGAAATGAAACTAGAGCGCAGCTCGCTCAGTTCTCGTTCTCGTTCTAATGCTCTGCGAATTTCTGCTTCAGCCTGTTTGAGTTCTGTGATATCGCGTCCGACGCCCTGAAACTCGATCGCATTCCCCTGTTCATCAAACACGACTGCTCTATCTGTCCACTGCTGCCAGCGCATCTCTCCAGACGGTAAGATAACTCGGTGTTCGTAACTGACAATCGGTTGCTTCTGGGACAGGACAAAGCTACGCGCAATGCGTTCTCGATCCTCTTCGGGAATGAGTAAGAGAAAGTTATGCCCAATCAGTTGAGAGGATTGCTGGTAGAAATAGCGACAATACGCGTCGTTAACAAACGTTAGCGTGCCGTCAGATTTAAACCGACAGATGAGTTCGGTTTGGTCTTCAATAATGGCACGGTAGCGCGCCTCACTTTGTTGGAGCGCTTCCAGCGCTTGCTTGCGCTCTGTGATATCTTCAACCAAGCCCACCGCATGGAGAATTTCTCCCGATTCATCGCGCAGCACCATTGAGGTGAGCTTACCCCAAAGAATCTTGCAATTTTTTTTTAGATAGCGTTCTTCGAGTTGAAAGCTATCAATCTCTCCTCGTTTGAGTTGCTCTAAGTACGGGCGTTTTCGCTCCCAATCATCCGGATGAGTCACCGCTCGGCAATCCAGAGTCAGCAGCTCGGACTCGCTGTATCCCAGCATGTCCTGTAAGGCTCGATTGACCCGAAAAAAACCTCCCTCACACGTCGCCAGTGCCATGCCAATGGGTGTTTCATCAAACACTCGGCGGAATAATTCTTCACTCTGGCGCAGAGCGGCATCTGTGCGCTGACGTTCGGCAATCTCAGCATGGAGTTGTTCGTTGGCGTGCTGGAGTTCTAGCGTTCGCTCGCTCACTCTCGTTTCTAGCTCTGAGAGCGTCTTTTGCAGTGCCTGTTCCGCCTTTTGGCGTAAGCGAAGCTCGCCGTAGGCAGCACTAATATCGGTATGGGAACCGATGAATCGCACGGGAGAACCCGTTTCATCCCACAACGCCTGCGCTCGCGACAAAATCCATTTGTAGCTGCTGTCTTTGCAGCGAATCCGATATTCTGAACTGTAATGCGAATGCGGTGTTCGTCTTTCTAAGTACTCCTGCCGAGCTTGCATGACTCGTTCGAGGTCATCCGGATGGACTCGCCTTATCCATTCATCTAAATGGTTGGGAATCTCGTATTCTTCGTAACCCAGCATTTCTTTCCACCGGGCTGAGAAAAAGACCTCATGGGTTTTGAGGTTTACATCCCAGATGCCATCGTTACTGCCCTGCAAGGCTAATTGCCAGCGTTGTTCGCTCTCTTTTAGAGCATCTTCCGCACGCTTGCGTTCCGTCAAGTCGCGGCCTTCAGCAATCAGTAATTCTACGCGTCCGGTTTCGTCCCTTAATGGCTTGAGCGAGAAGTCAATCGTGATGACCGAATTGTCGGGAGCTAAGATATCGGCTTCATAACGAATCACATTACCCGCTGCGGCTTGCGCGATCGCTAATTGCAACTGATTTTGGGTTTGGGGGGAAATCCGCCAACAGGGTAATTCCCAAAACGGACGACCAATGACCTGCGAGCGCTCCAATTGGCAGAAATTCATCGCTGTCTCGTTATCTGCAATTACCGCACCATCTAACGCCAGCAGGCTGGATAATTGGAACGTTTGGTTGAAAACGGCGCGGAAGAGTCTCTCACTCTTGCGGAGTTTCGACTCTGATTGTTGGCGGGTCAAGGCATTGGCGAACATTTCACCCACAATTCTCAACAGCGCTACCGTGTCATCTGACGCTGTCTTTTCTGCCCGAACGGCGGCAAACGCAACGCAGCCAATCAACGATTTGCTCCGTACCATCGGGACAATGACGATGGAGCGAGTACCCGATGACTGCATGCTCAGTTGAGTACTCGTTGCCTCAACTGGCAACTCGGAAATCGTCGAGATTTGGATTGCCTCACCCCTGCTAAGTTGTTGCATTAACCACGGATGGGATGCTGTTGAACAGCGCTGCCATTCATCGCCGAGTGGTTCCACCGACTCAGCACACCATTGGTAGATAATGCTGCCGTCTAAATCCTCTGGAGTATGGGAATGTGCTACAGCTTCGCTCTCCGAAAACAGTACGACATAACTGCGATCGAAATCTGAAAATTCGCCAATGACTTGAAGAGCGTGGTTGATTCCTGCATCAATCTCATCCGCACAGAGATTGATAAATTGCGTAGATAGACCCGTAATCAACTGCTCAAATTCTACGCGATCGCTAAGCCCACAGGACGCGCAGTCTTGCCGTTCTGCTTCTGCCTGTTGGCTAACCGTCATGTCCTTCACCGCAGCATAGAGCAGCTCGTCTTCTCCCTGTAATACTCTCCAAAACAACTGACGATAGCTGCCGTCTTTATGGCGGTAGCGACTTTCATATTCGACAATGTCGTCTGGGTTACACTGCCTCAACGCCTGGAGACTGTGGGCTACATCATTGGGATGAACTAACTCAATCCAGGGGATGCCGAGCAGTTCGGATACAGTCCATCCCAGCAGGTTTTCCCACGCTGAATTAACCTGCTTGAAATAACCGTCTCGCCCTTGGACACAAAGAAGGTCACTCGATAATTTCCAGAATAGATTCAAAGCCGCTTGTGTATTTATGGAGGATTCGACGATAGGAGTGTAAGGCTGAGGAGCATTCATACAGAGGCTCAATCTGTAAAACGGCGACAAAAAGGCAATACTACATTTGGTTTAAGCTTTTAGTATAGTGGTGTATTACAATGCCGGTTCCTGAATAATCTCCCTCGCCAATAGGTCATCTTATGAACGGCGAAGGCTGAGTAATTCTTGGGGAGATGCCAAAAGTTTGATTTTAGCGTAAAGAATTTCTTTTTCTGAACTGAGGACGAAAATCCAAGACACGTTGACGCCGAATAAGGGAGTTTGCACTTTACCGCTGACCTGAAATTGAGTTTGGTCATCTGCCAAGGATTCAGCAATTCCCTCGCGAGGCAATAGCTGCATTCCTTTCGCTTCAGTTTTGAGGTAAGTTGCGATCGCTTCTGTCCCTGTGATAGGTTGCTCGAACGGTGGATGCATTGCGCCCGTATCCGCAAACAAATCCGCCGTTGCTTCGTAGTTTTCTGCGTTCATGGTTTCAAAGTAACGCAATACTACGGGTTCAGTAATTCCTGCAATCGTCAACTCATCGGCAGAAACAGTCTGAGAAGTTTGAGCGCGATCGTTAGTAATGGTCATCTAATTTCCCTCTGAAAAAGCAACAAATCACGAAACTAGTATTAACTAAGAAGGCAGGTTGACACCTGCCCTCCTAGATGGATTTTTCCGAACTCTCTATGGTTATGAAGTTAGACGATTGGAAAAAGCGATCGCATTGAGCATTGCAGTGTTTAGCAAACTCCCGGTCAACTGTCCACTGGTCACTGGTCACTGCTCACTGCTCACTGTTTTAATCCGCTAGTGGGTCAACACCCATATCGACAACAGCGTTACGCAACACGGTGATTTGTTGACCGAAATCTAACTGCTTGAGCGTTTCAAATGCCTTTTCAGCATCGCGAGACATCTGATAACCAGTTGGGACTGGAACGACGAAGCCATCTTTCATCAGTTCAGCCAGCTGATACCAGAAGGCTAACTTGGTGTTGACGCTTAGAATCCCATAGGAGCGGCAGATGGAGGTGTTGGCATTCGTTGCCAAGTCGCGCATGACTTGAAGCTGCTCGTCATGAGACATCTGGGCAATTTGATTGAGCAAGCCTTCTGCTAACTGGAGACGAGCAGCGCCCGGAGCGGCCGGGGTGATGGAGCGACCGAGTTCTGTGTAAGCAAACCAGAGTAATGCCAACTGGTCATCAACGCCGAGACGTTTGATTTGTGAGGTTGTGGAGGAAACGGCATCAACCAGTTGAGTATTTGAGAAAAGGGTTGAAGCAGAATCTACAGAGTATGTCATGGTTTTGCAGGAAACCCTTTATAGTGCGGTTTGTCGTGTATCACTAGGGGGTCAGATTGTTACGTTTTTGACCTCCTTGATTTCATATTGCAACGTTTTATTAAAAAATACAAATAAATTTTACAAATACAAAGGATAAAAACTATGATAAATAGTTTGTGCCATTTGTGATTGATGTCACTGCCAGCCCAAGAATCGGTCAGTAGTCGTCAGGTTAAACAAAAAGCGCGATCGCTAGGATTTCATTTATGTGGAATTGCGGCTGTCGGTGCGGAGGCGGATGAGCGAGTGCAACAGCGCCTCAAGGCTTGGTTAGCTTTGGGGTACCAGGCAGATATGGGATGGATGGATAATCCGAAGCGCTATGACATCCGTGCCTGTATGCCTCAGGTGCAGTCTGTCATTTGTGTAGCCCTCAACTACTACACCCCTCACCCACGTCCGAATACCCCGGAATCGGCCAAAATTTCCCGTTACGGTTGGGGGCGAGATTACCACAAGGTAATGCATAAAAAGTTGAAAGCTTTGAGCAACTGGCTGTCTCAACAGGGGGAAGACATCCAAGCGCGTTATTATGCCGATACCGGGCCCGTACAGGATAAAGTCTGGGCCGAGCGGGCCGGGATTGGCTGGATTGCGAAAAATGGTAATGTGATTACGCGAGAGTATGGGAGTTGGGTCTTTTTGGGGGAGGTGTTGACGAATCTGGCATTGACGCCAGATGCACCTCATACTCAACACTGCGGTACCTGTACCCGTTGTCTGGATGCATGTCCCACAAATGCGATCGCTAAACCCTTTGTTGTCGATGCCAACCGATGCATCGCATACCATACAATAGAAAATCGGGCTGAAGTATTACCGGAGTCTATATCATCCCGTTTAGAAGGCTGGGTTGCCGGTTGCGATCTTTGCCAGGATGTCTGCCCTTGGAACCAGCGCTTTGCTCAGCCTACCGATGTAACAGAATTTCAGCCCTATCCGTGGAATGTAGCTCCCACACTGGCAGAATTGGCAGCTATCTCGGATGAAGACTGGAATCGGCGCTTTCAGGCGTCAGCGCTACGGCGAATTAAGCCAGAGATGCTGCGACGGAATGCTCGTGCTAATCTCAAAGCAGCGCAAGCATCTCAGGAGACGAGCATCGAGCGATGCTCTGTTGAGCAGTCAAACGTCACAGCGAGAAGTTGAACCGAACACCTCCAACGGAGCTCTCAATCAATTTCTCTTCGTTTCGGACTATTGGCAGTCTGAATTTCAAGCAGGAACTGCTGCTTAATTTCGTTAACTTGCTTAACCGATCGTTGTCAACAGTCCAGGCCTACTGAATGAGTATAAAAGTAATTATTTTTGATTTTGATGGGACGCTGGCTGATACGCTTGATGTCCTCGTCAGGATTACTAATCGTCTAGCTGTAGAGTTTGGATATCAGCCAACATCTCGGGAAGAACTCGATCGCATTAGAAATATGAGTTCTCGGGAAATTGTAGCGCGATCGGGAGTTTCCCTGTTTAAAATCCCCTTTCTTCTCAATCGAGTGAAAGAAGATTTTCGAGGTGAAATTCACAGTGTAAACATAGTCCCAGGCATTAAGGAAGCGCTAACTCACCTCAAGCATGAAGGACACAATTTAGGGATTCTCACCTCTAACTCCGAAGAAAATGTGAGGAGCGTTTTGAAACAAAATGGGATGAACGAGCTATTTAGCTTTGTTTATTCGGAAACGACTTTATTTAGCAAACACCGCATTCTCAAAAAATTCATCAACAAGAATCACCTCAGTACAGAAGAAGTGATTTATGTTGGAGATGAAACCCGAGATATTGAAGCATCAAAAAGAATTCATATTAAAGTAGTTGCAGTGAGCTGGGGGTTTAACTCCAGAGAAGCCCTAGCTCACTACAATCCAGATTTTTTGATTCAACATCCCAGCGAATTAATCGAGGTGATGAGCAACCTAGAAAAAATCTCAGTTTAGTCACTTCAAGGTCATAGAATTTTTAGGAAAGCCCTGTCTTTAGGGTTGGTTTGACCCTAAGACAGGGTTTCTACGATTGGAAAAGTTGACTTTATATAGCAGCCGCCAAGACGATTAGGACATCAAAGAAGTTGTGTGAGATTTTCAACGTACTGTGACAGAAGGGTTTTCTCGGCCGACGCGATTAGCGGACCGCCCAAAGCTGACTGCTGATAGCTATAGCTTAGAATCAGGGCGAGGAGCCGTTAGAGCATCCCAAGCCGCTTTAGCTGCATCCGCAAGGCGATCGCCAAAAGTCGAGACTTCCTTAACAATTGACTCCCAATTCTTCTCGGCATCCATCTGGAGCAGTTTGAACGAGTACTCAATCCGCTCTGGATCGAAGACTTTGTTTTGCTCGATCGCTTCTCGTGCTTGTCGGACTGCACTTAGATAAGTATCGCGGGTAAAATCTCCAGCACCTTTTGCCTCTGACTGCGCCCGTCGCCTAATCGCTTCGATCAGTGCTATGGTTTCTTGGCGGATCTGCTCGGAGGCATCAGGCATCTCTTGCTTCACGAGTTCACTGATTGCTGGGTCATATTCTGTGATAGCACGTTCTTTTGGAACCGTCGGCGATGCACTTTCTTCTGGAACAGTCGGTAATGTGCTTTTGTCTGGAACAGCCGGTTCAGTAGTCATAGTAATTTCTCCCTAAGTAAAGTCAGTCGTTAGGCTCTCGAAAAACTTTAGTCACCGATATACCTTCAACCTACTCAATTGGCTCAACTTTTCCTACCTACCTAGGTTATAAAAATTGGAATTTGGTAGTTCTTGCTCCAGTTTTAGGAGATGCTTAATTCGCGCCTCTGTAGAGGGGTGAGTTGAGAACAAATTACCTAAGAATTCACCAGCAAAGGAATTCATAATCAGCAAGGGTTCAAAGGCTGGATTACCGGTCATCGGCATCTGACGCGCACTGCTGTCTAGGCGCTGAAGCGCCCGCGCTAATGCTCTAGGATTACCTGTCAGTTTCGCTGCACCCGCATCGGCAGAAAACTCCCTGGTGCGCGAGATACTCATTTGCAGGACAGTAGCCGCGATCGGAGCGAGAATGATGGTTAACAGCAAACCCAACGGATTGGGAGCATTATCGTCAGTGTTCAGTGACCAGTGACCAGTGACCAGTGAACAGTGACCAGTGAACAGTGACCAGTGAACAGTGAACAGTGAACAGTGAACAGTGACCAGTGAACAGTTAGTCAGGAATTCCCTCTCGTGGGAGTTCTTCATCTCCCATCTCTCTCAATAAGGCAATAAGGTAGGTTGTCGGCCTCTCACGCTGGGATTTAACGACTACAATGCAACCTAGTCACTGCTTGAAATAGTCTTGGTTCAAAATGTTGCTGTGGCAACATTTGGCACTTATTCTATCGATCTAAAAGCAGAGGTGTAGGAGGGAGAACTCTAAGCTATTAGTACGGTTTAGCGATCGCACCAACAGTCTTGTAGAAGTCAGCCAGTCCTTCCCTACAGTGTGGTATGTGCAACTGGGAACCGCTTGAGTTGTAGCGATCGCGTTCGATCCGATTTCAGTTATCTTATAATGCAAGTAAGTGCTTGCATGAAGTAAATGGACAATTCTGCTCAAAGGACTGCACAAACTCGTGCTCGTATTCTGAAAGCGGCGACAGAGGTGTTTGCGGCATCCGGTGTAGCTGGAGCGACAACGCGCGAAATTGCTCGTGTAGCTGGCGTGAACGAAGTCACCTTATTTCGCCATTTTCAGAGTAAAGAGCAACTCCTCGCTGCTGTTGTCCAGCAAGTGACAGCGTTGCAGGCGGAGGCACTGGCCAACCAAGAGGAGTGGACGGGAGACTTACAACTCGACCTCTTGCACTATGCATGGCTCTACAACAACATGCTGGAGGAGCATGAAGCTTTAGTTCGGATGTTCATTGGGGAAGCCAAACGACATCCCGAAGCGGCGCTTCAGGTACTGCGGGAGACAGTTCAGCCCTTACGTGACCGGCTCAGCGCTTACCTTCGTAACGGCATCGCACAAGGAAACGTCCGCCCAGATATCGATGTATTCCCAGCTGTAGATATGTTCACGGGGATGCTGCTTTCCGGAATGCTGCGGAGCAATACCATTCCACTCCCACGAGGTTACAGTCGCGATCGCTACATCGAAAGTTGTGTCGAGCTGTTCGTGCGTGGGATTAGTACTTTACCCGTTCATTCAACTCATTCCTCAACAGTACATTCACGGGAACCGTTAATCGATGCCAGCACGAAACTGGACTGAGTAAGACCCTTTGGGGAGCAAGCTTGCCACACTGGAATGCCTGAATCCTTGTCATATCCAAGCGTTCGGAATCCAAAATCCTAAATGGCATGAGGGTGCAACTAATTTCCACCTTTATTTCCAAATCAATTACAGGGATAGCCAATCACGATGAAACGCGACACGTCTGTTGAGTATGAAGTCAAATCGGAGGTGCAACCATCTAGTCTCAACGAAGAAATTCAGTTAGATCTAGGCAACGGACACCACGAGATTCAACTCGATCGAGATGACTCCCAACCGGCTGGGGCTATATCTAAAGCCGCTGAACCCAAACCTTCCTTCTTCAAATACCAGCGATCGCTATGGATTGGGGTGGGAGCGATCGCGTTAGCAGGAGGAACCGTTGCTGCATGGCAATGGTGGCAGTTTCAGCACGCTCATGCTAGTACGGATAATGCTCAAATTGAGGGACATATTTCTCCGGTTGCGCCCAAAATCGCGGCTACCGTTCAGACAGTGTTAGTCAAGGACGGCGATTATGTCCAAGTCGGACAGCCCCTGATTGTGCTCGAAGACCCAGACCTTAACCTGAAAATTCAACAAGCCGAAGCTGGCTTAAATACGGCCAAAGCTCAGTTGAAAAGTGCTGCGGACACAGTCCCGCTGACGGCCAATACCAACGCGACACAAGTGCAGCAAGCCCAGTCCAACTTGGATGCTAAACAGGCAGAAATCAATGCCGCTCAAACGAGCGTCAACCAAACCGAAGCCGGAGTCAAAGCGGCTCAAGCTCAACTCCAGAAAACTCAATTAGGCATCAAGGCCGCTCAAGCCCAAGTTCAGCAGGCTGAAGCCGGAGTGAGGGCGGCGCGTGCGAAAGTCGTCCAAGCCCAATCTGACGTGAATAAAACTCAGCCGGATTTCCTGAGGTATCAGTCTCTCTATAACCAAGGAGCAGTTTCAGCTCAAGCGAGAGACACGGCCGAAGCAGCTTACCAAAACGCTCAAGCTAACTTAGACGTCGCGAATGAGGGCGTCAAGCAAGCCGAGTTTCAATTAAACAATACCCAAGCTCAACTCAGCCAAACTCAAGCTCAGGTTAATAGCGATCGCGCTCAACTCAACCAAGCCCTAGCTCAAGTCAAGAATGCTCAGGCTCAACTGCAAAAATCCCAAGCTGAGGCACAAGCCTCTAAGGGGCAACTGGCAGAAACCCGAGTCTCGGGGCAGAAGGTAGTCGTGCAGCAAGACCAAACTCAGATTAACCAAGCGCAGGTGAATCAAGCAGCGGCCGCTCTCAACTTAGCGCGTCAGCAACTGGACTATACCCTTATCAAAGCTCCAGTCAGCGGCTATGTGGGTCAACTCACGGCTCAAATTGGTCAAAAAGTTCAGTCGGGACAACCTTTACTATCCGTGGTTCCCCTCCAGAGCGATCGCATTTACGT
>DATNPC010000034.1:0-4120 GCA_036703375.1 Allocoleopsis sp. | reverse complement strand
GATTGCTGCCAACAGTCTCACCTGAATAGACCGAACCAAATGTTTTTCAGCTTACCATCTTTATAGCAGTTAACTATCCGCTATCCGCTTTTTTGTTTTCCTTGCTCTGTCTAGGTTTCATACACCTGAGCTGTACCTCATCCAAGCGAAAACTGCCATAGGTTCTTTAACCTGATAGAAAAAAAGGGATGAAATTATCATCCCCTTTAACGTTTAACGTTTTTACCCGATAGAGTTTGGATTACAGCTGAGGCACGAATTGCTCCTTGTCTGGGACATCTGCATACTCAGCCACAATTTGACGAAACTCTTCTCCGTCAATTGTTTCCTTCTCAATTAACAAATCCACTAAGCGATCGATCGCGACGCGATTTTCCCGCATGATGCGCCGTGCATCGTCGTGGCAATGCTCGACAATTACGCGCACTTGCTCGTCAATCCGGGCGGCAATTTTTTCGGAGTACTCCGCCCTAGACATTAGACCACCACCCAAGAATACTTCTCCTTCTTGGCTTTCTAAGGACAGTGGCCCTAAGTCGGACATCCCAAAGCGCGTCACCATTTGCCGTGCCATCGCTGTGACTTGCTGCAAGTCTCCACCAGCACCCGTGGTTACTTCCGAATCGCCGAAAATTTCTTCCTCCGCAGCTCTGCCTCCTAAGGCTCCAGTAATCCGAGCCTTGAGCTGAGCTCTGGTAATTAAGCCCTGTTCTTCGTTCGGAGTAAACCAGGTCAAACCTTGAGCTTGTCCGCGAGGAATTAGGGTAACTTTCTGTACGGGGTCGTGGTCTTTAAGTAAGGTTCCCACGATCGCATGTCCAACTTCGTGATAGGCAATTAAGCGCTTGCTCTTGCTATCGACCAGTGGGGTTCCTTCCATCCCGGCCACAACGCGATCGACGGCGTCGTTAATCTCCAGCATGGTGATGGCTTCTTTCCGGCGACGGGCGGTGAGAATAGCCGCTTCGTTGAGCAGGTTCGCTAAGTCAGCGCCAGTAAAGCCAGGAGTCCGCCGCGCGATCGCTTCAATCGAAACCTCAGGGGAAAGCTTTTTGTTGCGAGCATGGACATCTAAGATACCGACACGTCCCTTCATATCGGGGGCATCTACAATCACCTGCCGGTCAAAGCGTCCGGGACGTAGCAATGCTGTATCCAGAACATCCGGGCGGTTAGTGGCAGCGATGATAATAATCCCCGTGTTCCCCTCAAAACCATCCATTTCTGTGAGCAATTGGTTGAGGGTTTGCTCCCGTTCGTCGTTACCGCCACCAATGCCTGCACCGCGTTGCCGTCCCACCGCATCAATTTCATCGATGAAGACGAGACAAGGAGCATTTTCCTTAGCTTTCTTAAATAGGTCGCGCACGCGGGAAGCACCTACCCCGACGAACATTTCCACGAATTCACTACCAGAGATGCTAAAGAAGGGAACGCCAGCTTCTCCGGCTATCGCTTTTGCCAACAGGGTTTTCCCAGTTCCCGGAGGACCGACTAAGAGAACGCCTTTGGGAATGCGTGCGCCCACGGCTGTAAAGCGTTCGGGCTGCTTCAGGAAAGTAACGACTTCTTGTAGTTCTTCTTTCGCTTCTTCAATTCCGGCAACATCATTGAACATCACGCCGGTTTTCGCTTCCATCTGGAAACGGGCGCGGGACTTCCCAAAATTCATCGCTTGACCGGGGCCGCCGCCGATGTTGCTAGAACGACGGAACAGGAAAAATAGTCCAGCAATCAGAAGAATTGGAAAAATCAAATTCCCCAACAGACCCCAAATCGCGCCATCATTCCGCGCGGGGTGGGCGTCTAGAGTGATATCGGATTCTCTCAGCTTGGCAATCAGTTCCGGCGCACTCACGGGCAGATCGACTCTCAAGCGCTGCACGCGATTATCTAGTTCCGGATCGACCGCCTCAACAATTGCCGTCCGACCAGCATCATAGAGGTCAACACTGGTTACTCTACCGGCATCCAGGTATTCTAGAAAGCGACCGTAGGTCATGCGAGTGCTGGCCGTATTTCTCCCCATATCACCGGCAGCAGGAGAAAATGTCCCCTGCCATAGGAAAAACCCAATGACCAGGGCAGGTAATGTCCAAAGTAATATTATTCTCCAAGAAATTTTCATCTGTCATGGACCTCTAGATACTGGTTATATAGGCTGGTGTCAGTCTTATGGACGCTCTAGGAAAAACAAAAGCCAGCAACAAAACGATGAACTGAAACCTTTACTGTTCCCAGCTATTCATCTTTTTATTTATAGTGTGAAGTTTTGAGCTGTATAGGGCAAAGACAAGAGCTTGTAACGTTATCTTAACTAAATTTAACTTAATTCTCATGATCTAAGCAACCCGCTCTCCTTCAAGGTAGAAAAAAGTCTAAAAATCACTAGCGCCTCTGCTTCTCCAGCTTGTGACTAGGAAGATGCAGACGCGCTAGTTCAATTAGAGGATGATGGGTGATGAGTTAAGGGGAGTGCGACACAACCCTAGTAGGTTTCAACGTGCCAGCGACCAGCCTTCTTCAATTGCCGTTGGTACTCAGACCAAGTCACCTCTTGCTTTTTGGCGGCGGCGGTGAAGGCAGCATCAATGCCATCTTCCATGCCCTTGAGACCGCAGATGTAGGTGTGGGTATTGTCTTGCTGGACTAAGCTCCAGAGTTCATCAGCATTTTCCGCCACCCGGTCTTGGATATACATCTTGCCGCCTTGAGCATTCTGCTGTTCGCGGCTAATGGCGTAGGTCAAGCGGAAGTTGTCTGGGAACTTCTCCTGTAATTGTTCTAGTTCTTCCTTATAAAGGAGGTTGGGAGTCTTCGCGACACCAAAGATCAGCCAAGCCAAACCATTGAACTTGTAGTCTTCGTGTTGCTCTTTGAACATCCGCCACAGGAACGCGCGGAATGGAGCAATCCCAGTACCTGTTGCCATCATGATAATGTTGGCATTCGGGTCTTCTGGTAGCAGCATCTCTTTGCCGACAGGGCCGGTGATTTTAACCTCGTCTCCTTCCTGGAGATTGCACAGGTAGGTGGAGCAAACACCGTAAACGGTTTCACCCGTCTCAGGATGCTTGTATTCCAACTGTCTGACACACAAGGATACCGTTTTATCGTCTACACGATCGCCGTGGCGAGTCGATGCGATCGAATACAGCCGTAGCTTGTGCGGTTTACCTTTATCATCAGTTCCTGCAGGGATGATGCCGATACTTTGACCTTCCAAGTACCGCAAATCTCCTCCCGAAATGTCAAAGGTAAGGTGACGGCAAGTACCGATTCCTCCCTCTTTGACTAGCTCTTCATTAGATAGGCACTTGCCAATAAAAGGGGCATTGGGTCGATAAATATTGACGGGAATGTCAGTTTTCGCTTTTGCTTGAGTCATTGACCTGCCTTTCTCTTCTGACTTGGTTGTCTCAGGTACAGCTTTCGGTTCAGCTTTTAATGCGACTTTGCCATTCGCTCCATTGTCAGCAGCAAGAGGCTGAATACTGACAATTTTGCCGCCTATGCGAGTGATACGCTGCATTTCTTGGCTCATGCGGCTGTAGGGCACTGTGATAAATACACTGCCACTTTTGCGAATCGGGTAGTTCATCTGGTCAGTTTGTTCGTTCTGACGTAGACCCACCACTTCGTAGACGAACATACGATTACCAAATTCCGTATTGTTACCGGAATTAGCAGCCGCGCTTGGACTGTACATTGCTTCTAAATCTCCAAATCAGACTTTACGATGTTGCTATGCGTGCCTTCCCCACTACAAGCCGACTCCACTGCCGGATTTCAGATAGACTTTCCTAGAGCCTAAGAAAACACCATTAGCCTACATTGTAAAGCGATGCACAGTCCTGTTTTACCGTTATTTTTGGAAAGCCATCCGTTTCCCACTCTAACCAGCCATCCACTGAAAAACTGTCAACATCGAGCAATTTCAAGTTTTTTTTAGGCAATTCAAGCCGCTCGATCGCTGGACTTGACTCGATCGAGCGACACTCCAGTGACAAGATCGAACGTTTTAGGTATGGACAAGTACGCGATCGCTGGTAATATATCGTGAAGCCTACCAAATATGAGCCAATCGCAGGGACTCATTAGGTCTTAAAACCTAATCCCT
>DATNPC010000033.1:0-6790 GCA_036703375.1 Allocoleopsis sp. | reverse complement strand
GGGATTGCCAAGCTTCCTGGTGTGAAAATCGTGGAACAAGCGAGCGTTCCCGAAACGACAGAAGTACAGGAAGCGATGCGGAGCATGATCGAGCAGGACGGAGCAACCGTTCTGTTTCCCACGTCCTTCGGGTACTTCGATCCGCACGTTCTGAAAGTCGCACAAGATTACCCCGACGTTCAATTCTTGCACTGCGGTGGGCTTTATGTAGAGGGCAAACATCCAAAGAACGTTGGCACTTACTTTGGCTACATTGATGAGGCTGAGTATGTAGCAGGGATTGTCGCAGGTCTTACGTCCAAGACTGGCAAACTAGGATTCATCGCCGCTAAGCCTATCCCTCAAGTCTTACGCAATATCAATAGTTTTACCTTGGGCGCACGTAGTGTGAACCCGAAAATTTCAACTCAGGTCATCTTTACAGGCGACTGGGCAATGCCCGTCAAAGAAGCCGAGGCTGCCAACAGCATGGCTGACCAAGGGATTGATGTACTCACCTCTCACGTAGACAGCCCAAAAGTCATCGTGGAGACGGCTGAAAAACGAGGTATTTTTGCTAGCGGCTACCATGCCAATCAATCCACGCTCGCCCCTAAAGGATATTTAACTGGGGCTGAGTGGGATTGGACTAACGTTTACACTAAATATGTCGAAATGCTCAGCGCGGGTAAAACCACGGCAAACGGCGGCATTTCCCATTTAGTACGGGGTGGTTTTAAGGAAGGCTTTTTGAAGCTGTCACCCTACGGCCCGGCTGTCGGAACCCAAGCCAAAAAGGATGCTGATGCGGCGAAAGCGAAGTTTCTCGATGGCAACATGGTGGTTTATAAAGGGGGACTGAAAGACAACACGGGTAAAGTCGTCATCCCAACTGGTAAAGATTTAAAACAGCAAGACACCGAACTCGAAAAGATGAATTGGTTAGTCTCTGGCGTCGTCGGCAAGGTCAATAGTTAATTGGTTATTCGTTAGTGGTTGTTGGTTATTAGTAAAAACAAATCACAACAAACAAATGATTAACGCTTACAACTGGCGTAGAACTTCAGAAGCAATTTGTCTCCCGATCGCTGCTCTCATTTTCTCATTAGTCCTGTTTGGCATATTTTGTGCAGCGGCGGGTGCTAATCCCTTTGCTGTCTATGGTTCGATTTATAAGGCAGCGTTTGGGAGTTGGTTTTCCTTTCAGAATACCTTAATTCGGGCTTCCCCCCTGATGCTGACAGCTCTGTGTACCGCTCTCCCCGCCCGTTTGGGACTGGTGATTATTGGAAATGAGGGCGCACTGATTGTCGGAGGACTGGGGGCTGTAGCGACAGGGCTGACGTTGGGAACTAGCGCCCCCCCTGTCGTCGTGCAACTAGCGATGGCTCTGGCCGGAATCGTCTGTGGGGGCGTGTGGATTGGGGCAGTGGGAGCGTTGCGCCACTACCGAGCGGTGAATGAAACCATCAGTAGTTTGCTATTAAACTACATTGCGATCGCTCTTTTAAACCATCTCGTTGGTGGCCCTTGGAAAGACCCCAGTTCCCTAAATAAGCCGTCTACTTATCCGATTGCCGATGTCAATATGCTGGGGAAAATCGGCGATAGTCGCGTTCACTACGGTCTGATTTATGGGTTGATTGCTTGCGCGATTTGTTACGTCCTAATTCAGCGCACCACGTTTGGCTTTGCCGCTCGCACTGCCGGAGGCAACATCCGAGCTGCTCGAATCGCTGGACTGCCTGTGGGCAAGCTGACTATGGCAATCTGTTTCCTAGCAGGTTCTTGTGCTGGTTTGGCAGGCATGGTGGAAATTGCCGCCGTGCAGGGTCGAGCCAACGCCTCTCTCAATGCCAACTATGGTTATAGCGGTATTTTGGTGGCGTTCATTGCTCGACATAACCCCCTCGCAGCTGCTGTCGTCGCGATTTTACTCGGTGGTATCCTCGCCAGTGGCGGGATTTTACAGCGCGTGCATCAGCTACCCGATGCTAGTGTCCTGGTATTTCAAGGGTTGGTTTTCCTTGCCGTTCTGTACAGTGAATCGCTCTACGGACGTTTAGCAATCTTTAAAGAGAGAGCAACCGTCAGCCGCCAGCCATCAACCGCCCCCGTTTAACAGCGAGCAGTGACCAGTGAGTAGTGAACAGTTAAAAGGAGGAATTCGATGGCAGCAGAAGCATTAGGTTGGTGGGGAGTCCCTTTAGCGATCGCGGCAGGTACAATGCGGGGTGGTACTCCATTCCTATTTGTCAGCTTGGGGGAATGCCTGACTGAAAAAAGCGGCAAGATTAACCTGGGACTGGAAGGAACCCTCCTCACCGGGGCAATGAGTGCCTATGCAATTTCTTATCTAACCGGTTCGCCCTGGCTAGGCGTAATCGTTGCAGGACTGGCAGGGATGGTTTTAGGCTTCATTCACGCTTGGCTGTGTCAGCAGCCCAGAGTCAACGATGTTGCCGTTGGCATTGCCATGATTATTTTTGGCAGCGGCATTGCTTTTTTCCTCGGTAAGCCGTTTATTCAACCCTCAGCCCCTCAACTTCCGACTATTGCTCTGGGCAACTGGAGCAATTTAGCTCCGCTTAAAGAGGCTTTAAGAATCAGCCCACTTTTCCTACTCGGTGTCGTGCTTGCCCCAATCATGACCTGGTTTTTCAAGTCAACCCGTTGGGGGCTGTTCATCCGTGCCGTTGGGGATAGCCCCGATGCGGCCAGAGCAATGGGAGTTTCGATCAAAAAAGTTCGGATGCTCTCGATTATCGCTGGCAGCTTTTTAGCCGGAATTGGTGGCGCTTCTCTATCTCTCTACTATCCCGGCGTTTGGAATGAGAGCATCTCTAGCGGCCAGGGATTAATGGCAGTAGCACTGGTAATCTTTGCCCATTGGAACCCAATCCAATGTCTATATGCCTCTTTGTTATTTGGTGGAGCGCAGGCACTCGGTCCAGCTTTGCAATCGGTCGGTATTACTCAAGGTTACTACCTGTTTAACGCTGCGCCTTATGTTCTGACGCTAGCAATCATGATTATTACTTGCTCTCCAAAACGAACTTTGACAGGTGCGCCAGGGGCTTTAGGTACTAGTCATTAGTTGTTAGTTAGTTGTTGGTTCTTAGTAGGAAAAACTAGTGAGTTTGTTTTTCAGTACAGATAACATTTGTCACTCAAATCTTGCACTACCCCCCTAGCCCCCTTGTTAAGGGGGGAACAGTTCTAACAACCAACAACTAATAACTAATAACCGATAACAATTTCCATGCCAGATAGTTTAAATCTTGCCGTAAACGGTACGTTAATGCGGGGCTTAGAGTTAAATGGCAATCTCCTTGCCGTCGGAGCAGCGTTTGTGCGAGAAGCCAAAACCGAACCGGCTTATCGTCTCTGGTCAATTGACGATCGCTATCCAGCCATGTTGCGAGTTCGGGAAGGGGGAGTTGCGATCGCACTTGAAGTTTGGCAAGTTCCTGCCGCTGGTATTGGTTCGATCTTGTTGCAGGAACCACCCGGATTATGCATTGGGAAAGTCCGCCTTGATGATGGTGAAGTCGTTTTGGGAGTGTTAGGAGAACCAATCTGCTGCGAAAACAAGAAAGAGATTACTCAATGGGGTGGTTGGCGTGCCTACATGGAAGCAATGAGATTAAGCTGATGTGCATAAAACATTGCAAAGCCTCAGATTTTGGTAAAAACCATCAATCCCTCTCCCCTTCTGCTCTGTCTCAACGACAAGTATTAGTGCCGACCTGACTTGAAAATAAGGCAGAAGGCTCTTATGAATAAGAATTTTCATGCGTTCTGGTGTACGCAGTTATGAGGGCTACTGAATTGTTGCAATTGATAAATGATGAAAAAAACATTTCTTTTTTTTGAGAAAATGCTACCTAATACAGAATGACCCAAACTAAGTAAGCCAAAAGTACGAGGGTTTTCTTATGGTTGAACCAACCTATGGAGCTTCAGACCATTACCTGAATACCAAGGGCGAAAGCTACTTTAAATGGCAAGGGCGATCTGGTCTAATCGACGGTCAGATCGAAGCTCATAAGTTTCGCCATCTGATTCAAGATACGGATACAGTATTAGACTTTGGATGTGGTGGAGGTTTTGTTCTTCATGCGCTGAATTGCTCTCGGCGGATTGGAGTAGAAATCAACCCAGCCGCTCGTCAGCAAGCTCTTACCTTAGATGTTGAGTGCTATGCAGACCTGAGAGATGTTCCCGATGGGCTAGCTGATGTTATTATTTCAAATCACGCTTTGGAACATGTCCCTTATCCAATTGAGGCACTCAAACAACTCAGGCAGAAATTAAAATTACATGGCACGCTGGCTTTGTGTGTACCGATTGAAGACTGGCGAAATCACAAACATTACAATCCTAATGATGTAGATCACCATCTCTACTCTTGGACTATTCAGTTGCTTGGAAACTGCTTGTCAGAAGCTGGTTTTGCCGTTTCTGAAGGGAGTATATCGATCGTAACCCACGCTTGGCCTAAATACTATGATTTCCTGTATCAAAATCTGCCTCTACCTTTGTTTGATTTTTTGTGTAACCTTTGGTCAAGACTTTATAAGCGACGGCAGCTTATTGCCATAGTCAAATCCAATTAATTATTGGATTTTGGAGTAGTCTTTCAACTAATAATACGAGCCAAACAAAAAAGCCTGCTTATCCTTGGATACTGATAACTGCCCCAATCATTAAAATGATTTTTTTAATCATTAAGTCCCCAAAAAGGAGGTTAAACTTGTCACGTTTTGTTGAAGCTGAACCTTATCCCTATCCCTATAACGGAAACTTACGCCCAGAAAACACGGTACTGCTGATTATTGATATGCAGACGGACTTCTGCGGCTTCGGTGGTTATGTTGACAAGATGGGCTACGATTTGTCGCTAACCCGCGCCCCGATTGAACCGATTCGCAAAGTCCTAGCAGTGATGCGGGAGAAGGGATTTCATGTGATCCACACTCGTGAAGGACATCGCCCCGATCTATCAGACTTACCCGAAAATAAGCAATGGCGATCGCGTCAAATTGGTGCTGGAATTGGCGACCCCGGTCCCTGTGGCAAAATTCTGGTACGAGGTGAGCCAGGATGGGACATTATCCCCGAACTTACGCCCCTGCCCGGAGAACCGATTGTCGATAAGCCAGGAAAAGGCTCATTCTACGCCACGGATTTAGACCTTTTGCTCAAACGGAAGGGTATCCAAAACATTATCCTGACTGGTGTTACCACCGATGTCTGCGTTCACACCACCATGCGGGAGGCAAACGATCGAGGCTATGAATGCCTAGTACTATCCGACTGCACGGCCGCAACAGATTATGGTAACTACCTGGCAGCGCTCAAGATGATCAAAATGCAAGGGGGAGTATTTGGAGCTGTTGCCGATTCAACGGCTTTGATCGAGGCAATTCAAGGGGAAAAATCAGAATCTAACGTTCAAAAGTCAGAATATTCAGTCTCGTACAGTTAGACCATTTCTTGTTTGAAAGGACAACAATTCTTGTGCAGCCTTTTTAGAAGCGCTTGGGAAGAGCAATAGGGGACTCGTCACACAACTAACTATAAACAGAATTCTTCCTGCTGACGCAGGAGTAAGTTCAATGGTGGGTTACGGCTAGCGCCTAACCCACCCTACGAATTCTAAATTCCCCCCTTACTAAGGGGGGTTAGGGGGGTAGTGCAAGATATGATCCCAAATCCGAATCTAAAACCCCTTTGATCTCTTGATTTCCTCTTGTTCATCTCCTCTGTGAACTCTGTGCCTGGAGTGGTTCTTTGAAAAAAAGGGGGTGATTAACCGGGATTTGATATGAGCCTCCAACGACCAATACTGACTACCAACTCTTAATCTATGAACACCGCAACAGCCAGCTCGACGATAGAGTTAACCAAGCCACCTGAACTAGAGGTGGTGAAAATGACTAAGCAATTTGGCAGCTTCACCGCTTTAGATAACGTCTCACTACACCTAAAACCAGGAACATTTCATGCCCTATTGGGTGAGAATGGCGCAGGGAAAAGTACGCTCGTCAAATGCATCATGGGTTTTTACACCCCTACTTCTGGCGAGGTGCTGATCGATAAACAGGTTCGCGCGATCGCAAGTCCTCGTGATGCCCACAAGTACGGGATTGGCATGGTTTATCAGCACTTCACATCTGTGCCTGCCATGACTGTCGCTGAAAATCTCGTTTTATCACAGTTTGATAGCCCAAATTTAATTAACTGGAACCAGGAGTACGATCGCTTAAAAGCTTTCATGGAAACGGCTCCTTTTCAAGTTCCTCTCGATGTACCTATTTCCCAACTTGCTGCCGGACAAAAGCAAAAGCTGGAAATTCTCAAACAAATCTATCTCAAAGTTCGCATCTTAATTTTGGACGAACCGACATCCGTACTTACTCCCCAAGAAGCCGATGAAGTCTTGGGATTACTGCGCCAGGAGGTCACTGCCGAACGCTTGAGCGTGTTGATTATCAGCCACAAATTCCGCGAAGTCATGGCGTTTTGCGATGAAATCACGGTATTGCGTAAGGGCAAGTTTGCAGGCCACGGGTTTGTCAAAGATCTCACGGTTTCAGAAATGGCTGAGATGATGATGGGTGAGAAGCGCGAACCAAAACAGGTGAACAAGACAACGCATCTCAACCCCACGGCAGTCCTCCAAGTCCAAGACATCCACGCCAATAAAGATAATGGCGTCGCAGCCGTTCAAGGCGTGAATTTAACGGTGCATAGTGGCGAAATTGTCGGGATTGCGGGGATTTCGGGTAACGGCCAACGGGAATTG
>DATNPC010000032.1:0-8300 GCA_036703375.1 Allocoleopsis sp. | reverse complement strand
GACAAATTACCACGCCCCAACATTTCCAGAACCCGTGCGGTAACATCGGCTGTATTGGGATCGATCATGGCTTTGAGGTCGCCATAGGGGATATCATTAAGCCAGTCTTGATTGTTATTGAGATCGAACGCGGCCCAGCCTCCATCTTGACATTGCATGGAGGCAATCCATGCAACTGCACGAGCGATCGCGGCGGCTTTTAATCGCTCATTGGGTAGCTGGACAGCTTGCAATGCCATCACAACAACCGCTGTATCGTCCACATCTGGATAAAAGCGATTCTCGAACTCAAACGCCCAAGCCCCCGGTTTTCCTTGCCGATTCTTAACTGCCCAATCCCCGTAGTCCAAAATCTGCTTTTCGAGTAACCATTCGCCACCTCGGACGAGGGCTGAATGATTGGGCGCAAGTCCGGAATCAACTAGACTCCGCATCACTAACGCAGTATCCCACACGGGAGACACGCAGGGCTGTACCCAATAAATATCCTCGGTTTCAACGGCAAAGCGATCGACGGATTGCAAACCCCGTTCTACCATCGGATCGGCCACATCGTAATCTAGGGCGCGCAATGCCAGAAGCGAGTTGAGCATAGCAGGAATAATGCCGCCCCAGTCTCCGGTTGCTTCTTGTCGTTCGATAAGCCAGCGTTCGGCTGCATCGATGCCCTCTTGTCGGAACGGGACTAAATTTAAGTTTTCTGCAACCTTGAATAAATCGTCTAGAGCAACGAATACATCCGTCCAATCTGAGTTGCGGGGTAATTCAAATCGGGCGTTGTTAATCCCTTCCGCATAGAGTTCGTCGAGTGTAATAGCGGGATGAGTTTGATAGACCGGCTTTTTGTCGATGACAATCAACAAGGGTACATGCTACTGCGCGCCCAACTAGACATTTCGTAGATGTTAACCGGAAAGCGATCGGGCAACAGCATGACCCAGGGTGGTAGTGAGGGAATGCCCCGCCAGTTGTAACACCCAATTAGTGCCAGATGGAGTTTGGTAAAGATTCGCGTTTTGCTGATGCCGCCGCGTTCCAAAATGAACGCACGCGCCCGAACCATGGCCGGGTCCGTCTCTGGTACGCCCAGTAATTTCAGCGCCATGTACGCTTCTACCGAAGTACTGAGTTCTCCCCCGTCTCCATAAAAGAGTTCCCAACCCCCATGATCCCGCTGTTCTCGACGCAGGTATGTCTCGACTTTATGTAAGGGTCGCGTGTTGTCGGTTCCCCAAATTTTGTGCAGCAGTACGGCCTCTGCGGTGATGGTGACATTAGATTCCAACTCGGCCCACCAGTAACCATCGGGATTTTGCAGGGAAAGCAGGTAGTTTTGACTTTTTGCGATCGCTTCTTCTACACGCTCGCGAGAAACTGTCACCCTGTCTTGAATTTGCATGCTTGACTATCTCCTCCTCAACTACGTCTGCCTAGAATGCAGCCTCAACTCAAAACCCACTGTGAGAACTATAAGACCTTGCGTTCTTCCTGAACGGGTCACACTTTCCGACTCAAATCGATCGAAAACATTAAAAACTAATAATAACTTCTCTCGTCAAGCGGGTTGGAGTATCTGTTACCGTCAAGCGGCTTTCATCAGCTGTCAGGTCATACTGGCAGTAACACTAGCTTCCTGTGAGCTTATCTAGTTCAGTTATCAGTGTCACTTTTTGGTTTTTTATCAGTCGTTGACTGAACTTGATTTAAAACTTATCTAAAGCCTACAACTGTTGCTCGATTAACCTTTTCACCTCATCGATTCGTCATCGATTTTGCTCCACTTCAAGGCATAGTTCAATCAAGATAGACAAAATAGGCTGGGTACTCTTATTATTGCCAGGATGAATAATATCATCATTTTTCTATGAAGACATAGACTACAAGTTGCGATTTATAGCTATTACCTATAAATTGGAGAGTATGAGCAATATAGGATTAGGTTTGGCATTCCTGACCTTGATTATTTGGGTGTTTTTATTGGGGTGGCGAGGTCAGTTTTGGCGAGCTGACCAACGACTGAAAGTTCAAGCCAATGAGCCGGAAATTTGGCCTCGGGTCTATGCAATCATACCCGCCAGAAATGAAGCCGATTTGCTACCCGTGACGCTGCGATCGCTTTTAACTCAAGATTATCCAGGCAATCTTACCGTAATTTTGGTAGACGATCATAGCACCGACGGAACAGCAGATGTTGCTCGCTCGGTAGGGTCAGACCTAGGAGTGAGTGTTGTCGATGCCGAGACCCCCTCGGAACCCAACTCCTCCGAAAAGCATCCCGCTCGCTTACACATCCTCTTGGCTCAAGCACTACCGCCGGGATGGACGGGAAAACTATGGGCTCTAGAGCAAGGAATTTGTTATGCACAGGCTCAGACTCCTGCACCGGACTACATTCTCCTCACAGATGCCGATATCGAGCACGATCCTCTAAATCTTCGCCAGTTAGTAGCTAAAGCTCGACATGAGGATTTGGATTTAGTGTCCTTAATGGTGCGACTGAGGTGCGAAAGTTTTTGGGAACGGTTCTTAATTCCGGCCTTCGTCTTTTTCTTCCAAAAACTCTATCCCTTTCCATGGGTGAATAATCCTGCCAACCGCATGGCGGCCGCTGCCGGAGGGTGTAGCTTAATCGATCGCGAAGCGTTAACCCGGATTGGTGGCATGCAAGCCGTCCGCAGCGCATTAATCGATGATTGCGCTCTTGCTGGCGCGGTTAAATCGACCGGGAAGCAGGACGGGAAAGGTCGAATTTGGCTGGGACTGGCCGACTCAACCCACAGCCTGCGACCCTATCCTACCCTCGATACCATCTGGAACATGGTCGCCCGAACGGCGTTTACTCAACTCAACTATTCGCCGTGGCTGTTACTCGGAACAATCGCGGCGATGAGCATCATCTACCTAGTGCCGCCCATCGGTGTCCTTTGGGGAACGATCGCAAGAAATTGGTTAATTGCGATCGCGTCTTGGTTAAGCTGGCTACTTATGGCTTTTGCTTATCTCCCGACGGTTCGATATTATCACCGTTCTCCCGTATGGGCATTGAGCTTACCTGCGATCGCCTTTTTGTATACGCTAATGACCCTAGACTCCGCTTTGCGTCATTGGCAAAAGCGAGGGGGAACTTGGAAAGGGCGAGTCTACTCTGAAACATTAGGAAATGGATAATTCCCGACATCATACAACTGGAGGAGGCTGGTGAGAACCATCATCCCTAAACTGCAAGCATAGGACTGCATAAGAGACAAGACCGAGGGAGATAAGTACTACAACAAAGCAAACATGAGCTTTGGCAATCAGTCTGCTCGCTATCTAACTCCAACCGTTCCACCTTCAACCTTCAGCACTTATGGCTTCAATTGCCCGCAAAAACTTACTTGAAGATATTCCTCGGTTCCTAGTTGCTCAAGCTGGGATTATGTTTGCGGTGAGCTTGGTCACGATTCAGACGGGGCTCCAGTATGGGTTTGCTCGTTCGTCTTCCCTATTAATCGATGAATCAAAGGCGGATATTTGGGTAGCCTCCAAGTATATGGTGCATTTAGGAATGACTCTACCCGTCCCCTACGAACGAGTCACCCAAGCTCGTGATGTTGCCGGTGTAGACAAAGCCGAAGGTGTCATTATCCGGGGTGCGGTGTGGCGCGAAGAAGAAGTAGACAAGATTACGTCCGTCACCCTAGTGGGAGCCCAACCTGATGGTCTGTTATTTCCCACTTCGCGCCTTACTCAAGGCCGTTGGAGCGATTTAAAGCAGCCCTACCGGTTTATCACCGACCAAACCAATGTGAAAGCCTTGAATCTGCAACACGTAGGTGAGGTAGGGACGCTGAACTTTATCCCCGCTAAGTTAGTGGGCTTAACGGAGGGAACTCAATCCATCGTCTTTGGTAACTTGTTGTTCACCTCCTTGGAGACGGCTAACACCTATGGAAATACGAGTGAAGACGAGCTATCTCCCAACAATGGCGACCTTTCCGTTGCTCCTCCCATCAAAGCGCTCAAGTCAACCAACCCCGTGACTTACGTGCTAGTTCGGGCTAAGCCGGGTGAAAATCTACAGGCACTGAAAAAGCGATTAGAAGAAAAGTTGCCAGACACGCGGGCGTTCACTCGGGCTGAAATGTCTCAAATGACGCAATCCTATTGGCAGGAGCGTTCTGGGATTGGATTTATTCTCGGTTTGGGTGCTGTAGTCGGGGTGATTGTTGGCGTCGTTGTCGTCGGTCAAATTCTCTACGCTTCTGTGACAGACCATCTCAAAGAGTTCGGAACGCTCAAAGCGATGGGCGCATCTGACGTGTTTATCTACAGCGTAATTATCGAGCAAGGTCTGTGGATGGCAATTTTAGGGTACGTACCCGGTATGGCACTTTGCCTTGGGGTGTCAGTTTGGACGGCAGCCAGTCAGGGAATCGTGATTTTAATTACGCCTGCGTCAGCCGTTGCTGTTTTGGGAATCACCGTCGTGATGTGCGTCAGTTCAGCTATCTTCGCCATTCAAAAAGTCACTCGCGTCGATCCGGCGATTGTCTTTAAAGGGTAATCAGTCCATTAAACGTTAGCAAGCAACCACCCCAACCATGGATAATTGTTCAGCGCTCAATACTGTCGAAACTGTACAATCTCAAGAAGTTCCGCCAATGGCTGATTATGAAGTGAAATTAGAGGAGTTTGCCAGGAGCGGAAGCCCTATTACTTCCACGGCAACAGGAGCGATTATTGCCAAAGACGTAACGATGGAGGTTCAGTCAGGACAGCAGCGTCTGACGATTCTCAAAGGGATTCACTGGACGGTTCAACCCGGTGACGTTGCTTTGTTGATGGGGCCTTCGGGTTCAGGAAAAACGACCTTGCTGTCCATTTTAGCCGGATTGCTGACACCTACCTCTGGCAGCGTTCGCCTACTAGGAGAAGAGATTACCAGCATGTCTCGCCGGAAATTGGCTCGGTTTAGGCGGGAAAATCTCGGCTTTATTTTTCAGGATTTCAACTTGTTCCCTGCCATGACAGCGCTGGAAAATGTGGAAACGGCGTTAAATGTGAAAGGCATTCGGGGAAAAGAGGCACGCAAACAAGCAGAGGCGTTGCTGGAACAAGTGGGATTAAGCGATCGCATGAAGCAACTGCCCCGTAACTTGTCGGGTGGACAAAAGCAACGAGTTGCGATCGCGCGGGCGTTAACGGGTCATCCCGCCTTGATTATGGCCGATGAACCGACAGCAGCGTTGGACTCCCAACGCGGACACGCTGTGATGGAGTTACTCCGCCGACTTGCCAAAGAGGAAGGTTGCACGGTACTAATCGTTACCCACGATCCCCGACTGATGGATCTGGCCGACCATATCGCTTATATGGAAGATGGCATGCTCAAGACCTAATTTGAAAATGGGTAATGGGTAATGGGTAATGGGTAATGGAGAAGAGAGACTTTCCTTGCTCACTGGTCACTGGTCACTGCTCACTGTTCACTGCTCACTGCTCACTGCTCACTGCTCACTGCTGAAACAAGCGAGTCGTTACGTTTTCCAAGACTCGCAACCCTCGCAATGCACCTGTAATTAGCCGAGTGGCAGCAATGGGTTGACGCCCAAACGCGATCGCCATTGGGACAGGACGAATAGAGCCATCCGTACTGATTGCCGCAGATAAATCGGGAATATCGTGGTGGCAGTCGTCACTCACCACTCGCAGCATGGCGACAGCTGCACCGGTTTGATTTAAAATCTCTAAAACCGCAAATCCCTCCATATCGACAACATCAGCACTATAGCGTTGACCTAGCTCGCGTTTTTCTGCCGCAGACGAGATAACGCGATCGCTTGTTATTGCTCTGACTCGAAACGCTGTTTCTCGCAATTGGTCATGTAGCTCAGTGGTTAAGTTGTCGTCGCACGATTGTAACCCTTGCTCTGATGCCTTCGCCGTGCCAACACACTCTTGATAAAGTACGATGTCCCCAATCCTGTAGTCGGGTGACAAACTCCCACATAAACCCATCACTAAGACGGCTGGCTGAGGTGGGTGGGAAAAATCCTCCGTTTGTTGCCATTGTTTTAGATAGTCGGTGACAGACTGAGTCCCTACGGGAATGGGTACAACTAGCGGTTTCGGAGACGTCACGCGACTCAATCCGCGACAAATCGCTTGGTATTCCGCCCCTTGAGGGACTAGAATCACATTAAGGGTCGAGTGAAGGCGCTTACCCATTGTGTGAGTCCACGCGATCGCATTTGCCTTTACTCCGATACTGTTTTGTTCTGGCGAATAAGCTCTCTAGGAACATCAGTGGTTTAGTGCCGCATCAGGAACAATTTTAGCTAATGTATCGTCTAATACTAGTCTCTGGTCTTGGTTAGAACCTTAACCGTCAAGATTCCATCCGATGAGATAAGAATTAGCCATAAAGAGTTGACTAACCTCAAAGAGAATAGTAAAAACGAGAGTTGGGATTTTCGATTCAAATCTACAACCCGTCACTAGTGACAAGTTAACTCCTGACCCGTTGTTTTGTACAAAACTCGCTTGTCCGATGCCCCACCTCTACAGGTTCATAGGTTTCAGGCAAGGGTTTAAAGTGCCACGATGCAACAGGATTGCTGAACGCCGATGGGGTTCACTGCTTCAAGAGCCAAGGAGCTCAAAAAAAATGAATACCAACATCTACCATCTTTTTTTTAGAGTATCAGTTGTGAGCGTCTGCGTCCTAACTGCTTCACTCCTAGGATACAGGGATTTACGAGCGGCTCAAGTTCACAGTCCAAAACCTCAAACACTCGCTCAACAGCAACGTCAAAACCGCTATCCCCAAGATTTTATTAACGACTATATGAGGAGTTGTAAGCAGAGTGCGGTTAAACAGGGTGTATCCCAACAGTTGGCAGAGAAATTGTGTACTTGTACGATTAATCGGTTTCAAGCTCGGTTTACCCTAGATCAGTTTAAAGCACTCTCGCGACAAGCTCAGCAAAACGGGGAACCCCCAGAAGTATTTACAGAAATCGGGGAAGCTTGCGCCGAGCAACTCACAAGCTGAGAAAAATGGTAAAACCGTCCTATCGACGCTCGATCCGACAGCGCTTTAATATTTCCAGGTTTGCGATCGCAAATTCCTGGATAACTCTGTGTTTCTGGCTTGCCCTGTCAGTCGCAGGCTTATTTGCCTTGAGCGGACTGAAGTATGCTTTATTCCCGGAAATTTCCTTTCCTGTAGTGGTGGTTCAGGCATCAAACTCGTTTCCAACGGCGTTGGAGACAGAAACCCAACTGACTCGCCCGATTGAAGAGTCTGTTCAATCGATTAAAGGACTCTATAAAGTTCAATCCTCGACTTACTCCGGTCAAGCTATTGTATCTCTAGCCTTTGATGCAGGAACTGATTTAGACTCATCGACAACAGCCGTTGAAACCCGACTCAAGCAACTTGCACTACCGCCAAAGACGACGTTCGACGTCAGTGGAATTAACTTCAATGAGACGTTAGCGGTTAGCTATGTCATTAAAAGCGACCTCAAAACCCTCAAAGAGTTAACTCAGATCGCAAAACAGCAGATTCTCCCAGCCATTGCCGAACTACCAGGAGTGCTGAGGGTCGATTTTCTGGGAGATGCAACGCCACAACACAAGCCAGAAAGCACAACTCCTGCCCAATCCAAAATCGATACTCCCCAAACTCTGGTTCGCTTCAACGGGGAGAATGCACTGGCATTCCAAGTCATCAAGAAAGGACAGGCGAACACGTTGGATGTGGTCAGTCAGGTAGAGAAAGCTGTGCAACAGTTGCAAGCGAAATTCCCTGACGTACAACTCGTCTTGGCCGAGAGTGGAGCGAAGTATATCCGCGAAGCGACTCAAGCGACAATAGAGTCGCTGTTACTGGCTGTTGTCTTAGCCGTTTTAGTCATTTTTCCCTTTTTGCGAAGCTTTCGGGCAACGCTGATTACAGCCTTAGCGATACCGATTTCCTTGCTGGGAACCTGTATCGTCATGGCGATTTTTGGGTTTAATCTCGAAACGATTACCTTGCTAGCGCTAGCACTGGTGATCGGTATTATCGTAGATGATGCGATCGTTGACGTAGAAAATATCTCTAGGCTGATCGAAGAAGGGGCAACGCCTCGACAAGCTGCCCTGAAAGGAACCGATGAAATTGGACTGACTGTTTCCGCGTCAACGTTGACCATTGTTACGGTATTTCTGCCCGTTGCCCTGATGGGCGATACGCTCGGTCAGTTTTTCAAGCCCTTTGGTCTGACGGTTTCGGCTGCTGTCTTGACGTCCTTACTGGTTGCTCGAACGCT
>DATNPC010000031.1:0-23448 GCA_036703375.1 Allocoleopsis sp. | reverse complement strand
CCAGCTTGCCTGCCTGGAACTTTTGTTCGCCAATCTTGAGGATATCGAGCGACCACTGTTCGATGTGACCGTCGATGGTTGGGCGCAAGGGGTGGTCTGCTGGCAAACCTTCTACCAATGCGATCGCTTCTAGTAAATCGTCTGCTGTCTGCTTGTTCGCGGCTAATTGAGCGCAATACAGACGCATTGACGCTGAAGCGGTGGGCCAAAACGTGGAGGGGCAATTCGGAACGGCGGGTAGTTTTAACAACAGCGCCACGGCCATAAATCCCACCCCACCAGAAATCAGCAAGATGATAACCGCCCAAAACTGTAACGTGCGAGGCAATAATCGCTTGCGTTTCTCAGGCTGTTTTGGGGGGGGAGGTGTCGGCACTCCAGGTCTATCCGATGCTGAAAAATCTGGTCCCCCTGCTGGTGCAGGGTGTGGGGGTTGCGGTAGCGTAGGTGACACACCATCCACAGGAGCTGCCTTCGCGAGATTAGGAGTGTTTGGGACTCCTGGAGTTGGACGCTTTAAGGGAGGTCTAGCAGGCGGAACACTGTTGGAACGCTGCCACCCATTGATTTGACCCGGCTTGGCAGGTTTCGAGGCAGGCCAACGGTCAGGAACTTCTCGGTTTCTGGTCATAACTCACACCACCATGTGCTACGCCTCATTTAGCGAGCTTTGTACCATCCTCAGTAGTTGCAATCCTACTCCCCCTAGACAGAAAAAGCTACAAGATACCCTAAATCCTTACGCTTTCTCAGGGGGAGATGAAGATTGTAACTCGTTACTTGTTTGTGCGATTGAGCACTAGCTTCTTTAATACTCTAAAGCAGAACTCGTCCCCTGTAAGAGTGTTCAATTGGCTCGCAGAAAAGCTAATTCTTTTCAAGTCTACTGAGCCGATTGCAGTGCTTGCCAAAGAGCAAAACTATCGCTGCTAACTTCAACTATCCAGACCACTATCGAGTTTTCAGGAAACAACGGTGTTAAACTGACTCAGCCCGCAAATCTTCAATCAACTGAGCTAGCTCATCAGAACTCGCTTGGTACACTTCCCCACAGAAGTGGCAGGTTGCTTCAGCGCCCTTATCCTTTTCGATCATGTCTTGGAGTTCGGCTTCACCGAGCATTTTCAACGCGCCCAAAACGCGATCGAAGGAACAACCACAGTCAAAACGCACCATCTGAATTTCGGGCAGGATGACTAAGCCCATATCGCCCAGTAAATCCTCCAAAATTTCTGGTAATGTTTTTCCTGCCTGTAACAGGGGAGTAAAGCCTGAAAGCTTACTGATGCGAGATTCTAAAACTTCGATTAACTCTTCGTTGGTTGCTGCCTTCGGCAGAATTTGGATGAGTATCCCACCTGCTGCCGTAACCCCCTCAGCCCCGACAAACACACCGACGACTAAAGCCGACGCAGTTTGTTCAGATGTGACCAAGTAGTGAGCGACATCATCACCGATTTCACCCGATACCAACTCAACAGTACTGGAATAGGGGTAGCCATATCCAACATCCCGAACCACGTAGAGATAACCCTCGCGCCCTACTGCACCACCCACATCGAGTTTGCCTCGTTCATTGGGTGGTAGTTCAATACCTGGATTGTCTACATAGCCTCGTACCGTTCCATCTAATCCAGCATCGATCAAAATCCCACCCAGGGGACCATTACCCTTAACACGAATGTTAACCCTGGAGCCTTCCCGTTTCATATTAGACGCCAGCAATAGACCTGCCGTCATAGTACGACCCAGTGCAGCAGTTGCCACATAGGAAAGGTCGTGACGCTGTCGGGCTTCTTCAGTGAGGCGCGTTGTAATGACACCGACGGCTCTGATGCCACCCTCTGCCGCTGTTGCGCGAATTAACTGATCGGCCATGAAAAACCTTACACTTCTTAACAGACTCTATATTCTTATTGTAGGTCTGTTAACTAGTGGGGATACTCAGCCTCAAGCTACAGCTTTGGTTTTGTCAACAATTGAAACTGGGTAAGCTGATGTGCATTTAAATCGCATACTTTCAGATTGTGGTAAAAACCATCAATCCCTCTCCCAGTCTCCCTGTCACCCAGTCTCCCCGTCAGCATCAACCAGTCAATTAAATGCTTGACAGCTTAGTAGGTAATTGGGCCTGGTAATAGGTCAGTCCAAATCTATTGGGGTTCGACCATGGAACCCATAAATAAAATCGTTCCTGTTTGATTATCGCGAATGGTGAAGAAGAAGGGGCGATCGACAATCATTTCATAACCGCCTCTAGTACCACCTGCTTCTGTTAAGGCAGCAGCTACGGTACCTGCTTCATTAACATCTACCAATGTTTTATGTTTAATCTTGTCAATCCAAAGGTGTGAAGGCGTCATCCCAGAAAAATCTGCATCTTTGCTAAAGGCTACCTCCATTCCTAGTGCTTTCAGAGCATCCTTGAGTTCGACGGAATACTCTAATCGAAAGCGAGGTAGACCGACGAGTACATCTTCACTCAAATCATCTTGAGCATCATGATTGAACCGCTCGATCCATTTTTCCCAATTCTGAGCGTTCAGATGCTGATAGAACGTTTGGAGATCGATGCCTGGATGGGGAAGAAAGATGCACATGCTCAACCTTCCTGTGCCATAGGGCAAGCTGATTGCCTGAAATAGCTCATTTTGATAGAAGGGAACATGCAACTGCTGGAACATCATCGGGTGCTGTTTTTGCGTCCCGTTGAGTAAGGTGAAGGAATGTTCTTTGGTTGCCTGTTTGGGAAAGGGATACTGCCAATTTCCGAGAAAGTAGATCGCATCGAGCAGGACAAAAACTGTATTAGCGCCTAGCTCGTTGCGATCGACAATCTGTTGTATCTTTTCATTTGTATTGCGCTTGACCCAAGTGTTAATCCTGGAGGGAGCTGTTGGTTCGCTAAAGTTCAATTCTTGAAGTTCTGCTTGGTAAAAGTTTTGAATTCTCTGCAAGAATTCTTGCTTGAAGGATTGACCCGATTGAGCCCAAAGGGAGTTAGCAATCGAAAGCTCAACACCCAGTTCGGGATTATTGAGAGTTTGTTGTAAGCCAGCATTCGCTTGATTGATTTCCTGGAGGCTCAGTCCTTGCAATTCTAAGGTAGAAGCGATCGCTTTTTGCGTCTCGCCATTGGCTCCGTTGTGTACCATGGATAAAGCCAGCGCCACACTGCTCGGTGAAACGAAAATATTGCGATCGCTATCTTGTTTGAGCAGTTGCGAGAATAGTTTGAGACTAAATCGGGTATTGGCTGCAACTAACCGTCGATCCAGTACAGCTTCATGGGTAGGTTGTGACTGAGACGTGGAATCAACACTAGCCGCAGCCACGGGAGTCAGTTGCTGAGCATACGCTAATCCCATCAAACTCAGTGGCCTTGTATTGCAATACATCCCTCCCAAAACGGTAGAAATGGCAATCAGTACACCCAGTGGGTTCCAACCACACTTACTCATCCATTCGCTGTCCTTGCAATTTGAGCAATCCAAGCAGTCTCTCCAAGAGCAAGTCCCTTAGCTCCGGAGAGTCATTGCCTGAGATTGCAAATCTTTAAGAATTATTCAGAAGTAGAGACAAGCGCCTCGGCTGAGTAACGGATACCGGCTTGTTTGAATCGATTCAGGGCTTCTTGTAAGCGATCGCATTCTGCAATCAAACTGATTCTGACATACCCTTCACCCGCAACTCCAAACGCATTGCCTGGAGTTACAACAACGCCGGTTTGCTGCAAAACATCAAGGGCAAAGTCAGTCGAACCCATCCCAACCGGGCAAGGCACCCATAGATACATTGTCGCCTTAGATTTAGGAATAGTCCAACCTAACTTCCCTAACCCTTCAATTAGAAAATCGCGACGACGACGGTAACGCGCTTGGACTTCATGCACGTAGACATCGGGCAGTTGTAACGCCGTTTCTGCGGCTGTTTGCAAGGCAGCAAAGATGCCGTAATCCAGATTAGTTTTTAAGGTTCGCAAGCCTTGAATAATGTGGCGATTTCCGACAACAAAGCCAACGCGCCAGCCAGCCATGTTGTAAGTTTTGGATAAGGTATGAAACTCGACGCCAATGTCCTTGGCACCGGGAATTTCTAGCAAGCTAGTTGGCTGATAGCCATCAAAGGCGAGTTCGGCATAACACAAGTCGTGGACGAGTAAGATTTCGTACTTACGTGCAAAGGCAACAATCTCTTCAAAAAATTCGCGGGGGGCTGTGGCAGCTGTAGGATTGCTGGGGTAGTTGAAATAGAGAATTTTGGCTTGTCGGGCGATATCGTCAGGAATTGCGCTGAGATCGATTAGCCAGTCGTTTTCAGGCTTGAGAATTAGGCTGTGAACCGCAGCACCAGCAATTAAGGGGCCGCGAAAGTGAGCCGGATAAGCAGGAGAAGGGACTAAAACGACATCGCCGGGATTGAGGTACGCCAAGGCCAGGTGAGTTAGCCCTTCTTTAGAACCCAACAGTGGCAATGCTTCACTATCTGGGTCAAGATCGACACTATAACGGCGACGATACCAATTCGCGATCGCTTTGCGGAAACTAGCCGTGCCTTCAAAGGGAGGATAGCCGTGGTTGCGAGGATTTTGTAAGGCTTGCATCGCCGCTTCTATCACTGGTGCAGGCGCTGAGCCATCGGGATTACCCATTCCTAGATCGATTAAATCGAGTCCTTGCTCGCGAGCGCGTGCTTTCAGTTCATCCAAACGAGCAAATACATAGGGGGGCAGTGCGCTCAGACGCTCGGCTGGGGTAATCCAATCTAACTTCATTCAGACAACCAGGCTTTTCCTAAACTACCAAATTATATCGGGTACAAGGGGTGACTCTACAGGTGGTTTAGGCCTCGAAAGCGTGAAGTTTTGCTGAACTATTAGTAATTGATGGGAAAGAGCTTTTTGCTAAGTGAGATGAGCCATGATGAGAGCCTTGGCTTGCGGTAAGAATGTTTCAATCATCTCCGTACTGGGTTGAGTCGCTTGCCAAGACTCGCGTTCCATTAAGCGATCGCACCAGGCTCTCAAATGTGGATAATCATCAAGGAATACACCCATACTCGGCAGTCCGGGTACCATGGTTCCCGTGGTAATATCGGCGAGAGTGAGGCGATCGCTGCCAAAATACGGCGAATCCTTTAGTAATTGCTCAAAAAACTGGAGTACTGTAACGATTTGCTGGTGTGCTTTCTCTAGTTTTTGCGGATCGCTTTTAACAAACCCCATCGCCTCGCCTGTGAGTCGGATTGTTGGATGCCACAATTCATTCAGAGTTACCATTTGTACCATTCGCACGATCGCGATCGCTTTGGGTTCGCTAGGCATCAATGAAGGTTGGGGATATTTAGCTTCCAGATAATCCAGAATAGCTATAGATTCTACTACTCGAAATCCATCATCGACTAAAACGGGGACGTGATGAAATGGATTGATTTCGAGAAATTCGGGTTGATATTGATCGCTATCCAGATTAAGGAAAACTTCCTCAAATGGAATTCCTTTCTCTAATAGCGCAATCCATACCCGGCGAGAGTTGGCAGAAACGGGATTGTGGTAGAACTTTAGCATTGGGAATCTTCTTTATTGGTACTGATAGCAGACAGAGAGGAGTATGGGAAAAAGACCAGATTAGGGGAGGTTTCCTGGAGTTTAACAGTAACAAACCGCAGAGGTGCAGAGAACATAGAGACAGAGAAAGGAGAGAGTTCCATGTATCAAATGTTTGCTGAACCACGCAGCGATGACTTGTTGCAGTTCAGCGATGTCTTTTTGTATTTCAGGAGAAGTTTTGGCGGCTTCCAGATCGATGTTATGCTTCAAATTCTCAAAGGTTTGTATGGACAAACGCTTTATCTGATTAGTTCGCTCATAGTACGGTGCAAGAGCTGCATGCAGTTCCTCTACCTCGCTGACAGGAAATATCTCGTCTTGTGAACCATGCACGAATAAAACAGCAGGCGTGGGTTGGCGCTGAGTAATTTCTGAAGCACGAGACACAAAGTCCAAACGTTGTTTCGCTGCTTCTGATTCAGCAGTCCAGCGATACTTTTCCTCGATCCAAGGATATTGCTCTTTCAGCGTAGGATATGCCTTTTGAACAGCACGTTCGTAGTTATCCACAGCCACCGTAAGGTCTTTGGTAACGCCAGCTAACACAGCTACTTTAATGGGTAGCGAACTTTCCACCAAGGTTAGCAAAGCAGTAAGGCCACCAACTGAAAAGCCAAACAAACCAATTCCTGCCTCGTCATTGATGTTATATTTTGCCTGCAACGCCTGAACGACATTCGGTAGTTCCTGTATAGCTGGTTCGATAACAGGGAGGAGCAACTGTAGCACATAATCTTCTAGCTGTCGCCGCATAATCTCTTCCATTCCACCGGCTGGCAGGCGCTTCCCAAACAGTGGCAGTCCGAGATAGGCTTTCCAGGCTTGCACCTCTTCAAGCGGTAATGTCTCAGCTAAGTTCTCCTCGCTGCCGGGTATACCTGCACCATGCCAAAGGATGATGAGTCCAGCAGGTAAGCTTGGATTGGCAGGCGGACGAACCAGAACCGGCACGCCAGCCAGCTCTAGTGATTCGATATTGGACATGACTAACTTCTCCTCAGAAGCTCGTGACGTTAGAGTGAGGATGGATTAAAACTTGATTGGTTTGAAAATTAAAGGCTACCGACGCGAGGTAACTTGTTCGGGACTATCAGTCAGTAAGTTTTGAAGCCTGCTATTGAGCGCAGCGTGCCAGCCCCCATTGAGATAGAAATTGAGAGTAACGCGAGCGCATTTATCTAAGCTTCCATATCCTAGAGGGAATGACATTCCTTGATAAACTGCCTCTGGGATTCGAGTCTCTAGGACTGCCTTTGGCATAGTGTTGTCTTGCCATGTCTGACGCATAGACAGTGGCTGACTGAGTTTGGTGACTTTACTTTCAAATCCTGTATGCTCCAGTTGAAGCTGCGTTCCGCCCTCAACCGGCACGAGTTTCCACGTCACAATCGTGGGCTGGGAGGTAAAGTTACCTCGCCAGGTATAGGAGAGACTTCGGGGTTCATCCAGTTCGATGACTTCGCAGTAGATGGTGCCATCAACTCCCTGTTCTGACTGAGACTGAAACCGGAATTTGTGTCCGACTTGCGGCTCGAAGTCGTTATCCATCAGCCATGCTGACATAGCACGGCGATTTGCGATCGCGTTCCACACTCGTTCGGGAGAATAGGGATAGAAAACATTTAGCTTTAAGTCTCGGAGCATGGATTTTCCTCCAAATACTTGCCCAGGATATCCAGTTTCTCTTGCCAGAATCGCTCGTAGGGGTTTACCCAGTCAGACACTTCCCTCAGCGGTTCGGGGTTAAGCCGATAGAGGCGCTGGCGTCCTACTTTTCGTTGGGTGACTAAACCCACGTCACACAGAACTTGCAAGTGCTGAGAAATGGCTGGCATTGACATCTCAAAGGGTTCGGCCAGTTGCTTCACCGCTTGTTCTCCGTCACGCAGCCGATCTAAGATGGCACGTCGCGTTGGATCTGCGATCGCTTGAAAAATATCAGCACTAGCACCGGGTCTACTCATCAAAGGGATTTAATACTTAAGCAAAAGCTTAACTAACATTAGAATACATAAGCTTTTGCTTAAATGTCAACATTATAGCGCTTCTCAATTGAATGAGGTACAGCACACAAGCGTGAAACCTAGGCTCAGCAAGGCAAGCAAAAAAGCTGATAGCTGATAGCTGATTGCTAACCGCTATAAACAGATTTAGGGATTGGCTTGGCTAACCTTACCTGAAAGCGTCATGGCTTGAGAGAGCATGGTTGCCAGTTCTGCACGAGTAGCTGGTTTATTGGGTACAAGCAATTTTTCCTTAGAGTAGCCAGCAACGAGGCCTGCTTCCTGTGCGGCAGCAACTTTAGGTAGTGCATAGTCCAGGACTTGATCGCGATCGAGGTAACCCTCCAAACTTTTGGCAGGTGTTGAGGGTACCTTTAGCTGCAACGCCGTCGCGAGCGCCACCAATGCCTCGGCACGAGTGACTGGTTGATCGGGACGAAAATCTTTCGCTGGATACCCTTTTAAAATTCCTGTTTTGGCAACGTGCTTAATAGCCGAAACCGCCCAGTGATTGGCAGGTAAATCCTTAAACTCTGGCGTACTGTCACTAATATCTGGGTCAAATACTTTTTCTAGCATGGCGGCAAATTCTCCCCGTGTCGCATAGCGATTGGGTCGAAAAGTGCGATCGGGAAAACCGACAACTACATTACGCTGCTTGAGACGTTGAATCGAACTGTTTGCCCAAGAGCGAGCCGTCACATCAGAAAACTCGATCGCTTCAGCCTGAGTAGGAGCAGTGGGTGTTGGTGGCGAAGCAGTGATATCTAGCCCAGAAGATGAAGAGGAAGGAGCAGGCGTTGTTACAGATGTACTCGATGGGACAGGTGACGATTCAGGAGCATTAGGAGTTGGTTTGGGTGTCGCTAATTCCTCTGATGTTTCCTTCGGTTGAGGCTGAGGTGGCGAATCGTTTAGCTTTTTGGGGGTTTGTCGGTCATTTGGTTTTTTCAGCGCCCCGTAATAATACAACAAACTACCAATAGTCATGAAAGCCACAAAAACGGCAAGGTAATCATCAATCTTTGCAGGAGGCGGTTCCGGAGGAGAGGACTTTGACATACTTGCGATTACATAGTATTTTCTTCCAGATTAACCGCGTCACGAGCACCATAATTGTGAATTGCTGATTTGGGTTTTTCCTTTATCAAGACTTCATCTAAACCATCAAGCTTTATCAAAAATCCTGAATGAGTTGACCTAGTTGTACCTCAGTCAATAATCTCCAATGGATGTAAAAATCATGGTTATCTCAGAGCTAAGACTTGCAGCGATCTAGAACAGATAAAGCAGTGACTTTTAACACTGGTTAACCTCTCATCACTCACAATCAGATGTGGTAATTCTCATAAGAAAACTACATTTTTATCACATTTTTTTGGCATCTTCATCACATTTTTCAGCATGCAAAGCCGTAATGATTAAACCTATAATCTCGAACCCATATCGAGCGGTGAGCGAGCGGATGGCTAAGGCTAAGTTAGTTTCTCCCTGTAAAATTGGGCTGCCACTGGAAGAAAACGCAGCAGTCAGAGTCGTAATCTGTGCTTATGACGACCAATGGATTCCCATTACATTTACCACTTTGGCAGAAGCGATCGCAATCTACCAAAACGTCTGTCTTCAGGGTGGAGAAATTTTTGTGTTTCCCTCGGATTTTAATCCTTGGCATTCATACCGTTCAAGCGAAGAGGGCTAGTTGCCCTACTTCCTACTCCCCTTTCTCACTCACTCGGCTGGGTGTCGCGAACGTTTACTCAACCGCCAAATTTGCCGCAACCAGAGCCAACCGATGCAGCAACCTACCGCGTAATGAGGAAAATCCCACCAGGCAAAGGTAGTGCCAAGAAGGGTTCTACCGATAAACGTGGCGCGTATCGCTTCTAAAAATGGCGGCTTCCACAGTTGCAGGAATTCCAGCGCACAGGTGACAGCGAAAACCCATATCGGAATTTGAGCGATCGCTTTTCTCGTGGGTATTAGCAAAAAGAAAAACAAGCACCAGAACACTTCATAGAGAATGTCACCCGAATAGTCGTTAATCCACTCCTGTTCTATGCCTGTATACGATTTAGAAAGAAAGCCAAGAGGTGTTATGACCAACAGCGAGAGCAAAATGAGTAAGCGTTGGTTTCTGATGAAAGCCTTCAATTGTTGAACGCGTAGATAAACTTCGGTTATGACTTCACGCTATTGGTGTGTAATTTCGCGAAATTCCAGTAAGCCATAATGCCATCAAAAACACCGATGCCAAGGTGTAGGGAATGGCTAGCAATGGAAGGTGCAGCTTGTTCTCGCTGAACTAGTTTGCCATTATGCCAAACAATTGGCGTAGGTTCAAAAAACATTCAGATAGAGGTTGACGACTGTACTTTAACAGGAGTCTTCAAACAACAAATAACGCCTGTCTGGAGCAATGCTTAATCGGACAGGCATTTGAAAGGCGATCGCTTTTCTCTCGTCGTTGTTGTGTCCAAATCGTCCAGTTAACAATCACCCAGTATTCAAGCTAGTTTTTGAGAATGTGTTAGGGTTCTTCTTTATCCCCGTAACCAATAACAGCAATCTTATGGCGGTAAACGAGTTCGCCCCCATACCAACCAGAAATCCCGAGAAGCGTCGCGATAATCACTGAAATAATCAGCCCTGTAAATACAATATTCTCCGCCGGGTTGCCTAGCCTTAACCCGAGGTTAATTGCTGTTAGTACGAGCACTGTAACATTGGCGTACATATGCGCCCAGCCTGCTGTATGCTTGCGAACTCGACCAATTCTAATAAAGTCGAGTAAGCCTGTAATTGCGGCTAAGATGCCCATGACTAATCCAGCAAGAATCAACCAAAATGAAGCGCGGGCCCAGAAAGGATCGCTTGTGAACCAATAAACTAAATCAGTAGCTGCTGCTCCAACTAGAAAGGCGATTGGTAAAGTAACAATTACAGGATGGATGGGATGCCCTGCAACTGCAACCGTACTTGGCACACCACTGTCGCGATAATTCCTTTCATCACTTTCAATTACAGGTGGGATATTGGGAGTCTGTGTCATATTCCTCTGATTTATATTTTTAAGATTTCTATAGGTCAAGCTGCACACTAGCTGACTACAGGAATTTTGACAATTACAAGACTCTATAACGTCCACCAAAAGGGAGATATGGAATTAATAAGCGTTCAACTCTCAAAGAAAAAGGCTTAAGCTCTTGCGCTTAAACCTTTTTTCCTTAAGTTCAGTTATTGAGGCTAAACTCGTTTAGCCATTCAATTCAGTTTAATAGCGGCGAGAGAAGCTGTTGTTGCCTCGGTTGCCACCACCAAACGAACCTCTGTCTTCACGAGGCTTAGCTTTATTAACCTTAAGGTCACGACCCATCCATTCCGCACCATCTAGTGCATCAATGGCAGCCGTTTCTTCAGCCTCTGTACCCATTTCCACAAAACCAAAGCCCCGCACGCGACCTGTTTCACGGTCAGTCGGTAGCTGAACGCGCTTTACAGAACCGTATTCTGCAAAAACACTAGTGAGGTCTTCTTGAGAAACCTCGTAGGAAAGATTGCCTACATAAATTGACATCAGGATTATCTCCAAAATCAGAACTGTGTAGAGATTCGAGATTTCGGAGAGAAGCCTGCAAATACCAAAAGGAAAAAGCCGATCAATACTAGAAACAAACGCTGCAACCGAATCTATTCTCACCTACTACGTTAACACGGCATTTAACTTTTGGGGGTAAAACTGAAAAATTGCTTCTACCAGTCACCGGATTGCTGGAAAGGTCACGATTCGGGAAATTTCTCGACGCGAGCCTGAGCTTGCAGCGTCAACTTGCCCTTTTGCACATCGATTCCTTTGAGGCAAAGTGACATTCCTTCGAGTTCAAAGTTGCGTAAATCTAGCAATTCGCCTGCTCTTTCTAGTAAGGCTGCCGTGAGTTCTGGGGATATCTCTTGACCTTCAGCGTACTCAACATCTTCAAGGATTAGCTTGTCTCCACTAGGACTCATGCGGGGTACCGTCGTAAAGGCAACTTGCTTCGTTTCGTTGGTTTCGGGTGTGAAAACCTCTGCTTGGAGTGCAATTTTACCCTCACCTGGCAACCGAAAATGGACTTGGCATGTATTGATAGTTACAGGGTTACCATTTACGTTTACGTCTAGGTTTTGCAGCTTATCGCGAATAAATTCTGAGTTGAATGCACGCTCTACATCGTTTTCTGTGAGAACAACATGAGCTGTTGCATCTGTTGGACGAGTTAGTTCAATCTTCCCGAAGGCAACACTTAGAGGATTAATGGCGATGTCACCTGTTTTTACCTCCAACTCTTGGGCGCGGAGGTCTTTTTGCATCACAAGACCTTCGCCTTCTATCTTGACCGACTCCAATTCTCCTTGAATCAGCTTCACTGGGTCGGTGCGAATATCAACGTCTAGATTTTCTACTTCGTCCAGTTGTGTTGATAGTCCAACTTCTACAGCCTTACTGAGTGCCTGTTCGCCGATGTCTGGTTTACCTAAGCTCACAACGTAGTCTCCTGTCATTCATCCTTGACAATCTAGGCGATCGCTTTTTTAAGTAAATCCACCTGATGGCATAACGGAGAGATACCGAGCAAGGCTCTTATGCAGGAGGCTCTTATGCAGAAGGAATTTATCCCTGTGTCATCTTGTTCCTTTCTTATTCCCTAATGCAGATATCGTGCTGAGTTCGAGAGATTAGAGTGATCGGTAATAGCACGCAAGGAAATGCAACGTCATGCCAGACGAGCCAAGACCCGAAGCACAGGCACTCTCCGAAGTTGCCGAGATGAGTCTATCGGCACAGTTGGATGAAATCGAGAACCTAGATGTAGATGTCCGAACCAATCTACTGAAGATGGTTCAGGGACAAGCTGACTCCGTCTCTATCGCAGGTCAAGGATTGGTCATGCAGAAGGACATCCGCGTGCATGAACTCGAAGTCCATACCGATAAAATTGCGATCGATCTGCTTAGCGCTATTCTCGGTCAAATTGAACTGAACCGACCCGTTGATGCCACTGCCCGTCTCGTCCTAACTGAACAAGATATTAACCGCGCCCTCAACTCAGATTACATCCGTCACAAGTTCCCTTGCTTTGAGGTGAATGTGGATGGCGAAATTGTCGGCTTGGAGCCGCAACAGATGAAGATTCATCTCTCAGGTGGCAGCAAGGTGAGATTTCGGGGAACTATCCTGCTGCATGAAAGGGGTAATACTCGACAAGTAGGCTTTAATGCTGCGTTTCGGCCTCGCACTCATTCTCAGCCTGTGATGTTAGAGGAGTTCAACTGTAGTGAAGGAGAGGGCATTTCACTCGAACTAACGGTTGCCTTGATGAATAAAGTACGAGAACTGATGAACTTACCCTATTTCGAGATAGAGGGAGTAGCGCTTCGCGTTAAGCAGTTAGATGTACATGAGGGCAGCTTAACTCTTCATACTGAAGCTTACGTCAGACAACTGCCTGAGTTGAATAGAATTGTGAAGGAAGACATCAAACTATAGTTATTGTTTTTTGCCTTTTTTCTAATTTAGAATTCCTATATATTAAATAAATTAATCATAGATAATCTGTTTTTGCAGGACAGATAATTGATGAAACATCATCTATCTGAAGAGCTAAATTATTTTTTTCAGGATAGAGTAGGGTCAAAGGACTTAAGAGGCACAAACTTAAACCATTTTCAGTCATTTTTGCGACAAAAAGCTAATCTCCCAAGAGAAGGATGAGCTAACTCAATTCGTGAGACAAACTGAAGGAGTTGAAATTGAAACATCCTTAATAAATAGAGAGGGCGACAATGCCAGTAACACTTGATGATACAAAACGCATTGCGATCGGCCAAGCATTAGCAGATATGAGGGCGATGCAGGAACTGATCGTTTCTAACGAGCAAAAACTGATTCAAGCCTGCACCGATCAAGATATTCGTAAGCGCTTTCAAGATTTCCTGGCAGATGACCAGAAGAACATGGGCATTATCGAGACGGTCATCGTTCAATATGGCGTTAAAGCCCAACCCCGTCAGTCCACTCAGAAGATCATCGAGCAAGGTCAAAAGATGATGGACGATTCTGAGCTTTCTCTGTTTGAGAAAACAGCTCAGCACGAATTGCTCAAGCATGCTCAAGTTGGTAAGGGTCTTATTGTTCACAAGTGCGCTCAAGTTGTTGGTGCTGACGTTGAAGCCGCAATTGGGCCTCTAAATGCTGTTAACTTTGAGAACCGCGCTCACCAAGAGCAACTCAAAGGCATTCTGGAAATTCTGGGTACCCGCGAATTAACGGGGCAAGAGCCAGATCAAGGCCTGTGGGGACGCGTTCAAGATGCGGTTGCTGCTCTGTCAGGCGTAGTTGGTAGCGCTGTTACCCAAACCTCTGATATGTCCGATATGACTATTGGACAAATTCTGCGGATGGACCATACCAAAGCTAGAACCTTGTTTACCGAAATTCAAGGTTCCAACGATCCTCGAAAAATTCAAGAGTACTTCGGTCAACTCTACAAAGACCTGATGGCGCACGCTAAAGCTGAAGAACAAGTCGTTTATCCAGCTGTACGCTCTTATTACCAAGACACTCAAGATTTGTACAACGAGCAAGCTGAACAAGCACGTCTGCTCGATGAAATTAAGTCGATGAGCCCCTCCAACATCGATAATTTCAAAGCGAAAGTTCAGCAACTGATGGATGCGACCAACCATCACATTAACCAAGAAGAAAATGAAATGCTGCCTAAGCTCGATGCTAACTTCAGCAGTGCACAACAGCAGCGCATGGCGACTGAGTTCAAGTCTGCGAAGAGCAAACTGCAAGACCAAATGGCAGCTTCTAAAAAATAGTGCCAGTCTAGCGATCTAAGCCCGCTTGCTAAACTCTAAAAAGAATTAGCTGACATTGCTTACTCCTGCCACTTCGGTGGTGGGACTATTTATAGCTATAGCAAAAGGTAGAAGGCAGAAGGCAGTCTCGATGAAAAAAATTCATAGCCATGAATGAAAGTGGTATTGCCCATTCCCGACTCCCCACTTTCAAGTCAGAAGGCAGAAGGGAAAAGATTAACTGTTTAAGGTTGGAGTATTTGGCGAGAGTCCTAACTGCCTTGGCGGTTGCTATATATTGGAGCAAACTACTTCATCAGCAGCAACGCTTAACCATGGCTAACCCAGAACTCTCCGATCGCAATATGCGTCAGACTATAGATACTCAGATCGCTGAAGTCACTGTCTATAGCGATCGGGCAAGGGTAACGCGGCGGGGTAAAGGGACGCTCGCTGGGCAGGAGCAAGAATTAGCGATCGCTGGACTGCCGATGACGCTTCAAACCGAGTCGGTGCGAGCAATGGGTGCCGGTACAGTAGCCGTGCGATTAATGGGAGTGCGGACGGAAAAAGTCTTTTCGACTGAACCCGTGGGGGAACGGGTTGCCCAACTGACTAAAACAATCCAGCAATTAAAAAAACGCAAACGCCTCATCCACAACCAACTGGCATCGCGCCAGCTACCCCACCGTTTTATGCAGATGCTGACTGAGAAGTCTGTCCAGCACTTTTCCCGCAGCCTTTCACAAAAAACAGTGGGTTTGAATGAGACAGATGAATTTCTCAACTTTCTAGAGCGACGCTATCGCGCAGATGCTGATGCGATCGCTCAATATCAAGAAGAACAGCAGAAATTAGAACGGGAATTAGAGGTTCTCCAGCAGCAGCTCGAACAGGTAAAACACCCTCGTCCGAAGGAAAGTTGGAGCATTATTGTCACCGTAGCAACAGCAGTCGCTGGGGATTTCGATCTAGAAGTGTCCTATGTGGTCGATCGCGCCAGTTGGACACCGCTATACGATTTGCATAGTAGTAGCAGTGGCGATCGCATAACGCTCAGCTACTTAGCTGAAGTACAACAGACTACTGGCGAAGATTGGCTCGGTGTTGCCCTCACCCTTTCCACCGCGAAACCCGGATTGGGAACTCTGCCGCCGAAGCTGGAACCCTGGTACATTGATGCACCGCGTCCACTCCCATCACCACCGATGCCATCCGCTTTGCCAGCCCCCGCCGCCGCTTTGCCTAGGAGTGGGACGAAGAGGAGAAAACGAGCAGCTGCCGAAGAGAATGATGACCTAACGCTAGAGACGGTTATGGCTGAACCCGAACCCATTGCTGTTGAAACAGTAGCAGCTGCCGTATCTAAAGAAGGAGGTGTTATTACCTTCCAATTGGACGGAAACAGCAACATTCCTAGTGATGGCGCGCCTCACAAAGTAACGATTTTTAGCGATGACTATCCCAGCCGTCCTGAATACATCGCCATCCCCAAGCTAGTGAGTTTTGCCTACTTGCAAGCTGCCGTTACCAATCCATCAACTGGGGCAACCTTACTACCCGGCAAAGCCAATATCTTCCGGGAAAACACGTTTGTTGGAACAACCGAGCTAGAAAATATCTCGCCAGGCCAAGAGTTTAAGCTGAATTTAGGGATTGATGAGGGGCTGAAGATTCAGCGCGATTTGGTTGAGCGTCAAGTCGATAAAAAACTGATTGGCAATCAGTGCCGCACGACTTACGCCTATCGACTAGTAATTACCAATCTCCAAGATGTGCCAACCAGCCTGACGCTCCAAGAACAGTTACCAGTCAGTCGGGATGAGAAAATCAAGGTGCGGCTAACTCAGACAAATCCCAAGATACAACTCGGTGAGATGGGACTGCTGGAATGGAAGATCGATTTACCGCCTCAGCAGAAGCGGGAAATATCCTACCAGTTTGCGATCGAACATCCGCCTGATTACAGCATTGGATGAAACTGACGTTTATCCTCTATCTGATTAATTTTTGCCGTCAGTGCTTTACGAGTTGAAGCGCTGTAACAGCAGTTTGTCAGGGGATCGTAACCTTGCCAGTTTTGTGCAGACTTGTCGATAAACCAACCGCGATAAATTTCATTGGTATCAAAATCGTTTTCCAGCATCAACCAGTCTCCACCCAGCGAGAACCCTGCGGCAAGGATTGCGAGTTGAGATTGCAACCATTCTTCTAACTGCTGGAAATTAGGAAAGATGCCGGGATGCCAATAATCGTTCAGCGAACTAGTAACTTCTACTCGATAACCCTGCGGTACTTGGAAAATCCGGGCTTCAATGTCGTCGAAATCGATCACTCGGATGGATCGGGGTGTCATTACCATGCAAACTTTAACGTGTAGCGATCGCTTATCCAGGCTACTCACTTTTATTGAGAAATGACAGTATTTTCAACTACCAATACAGCCGCCCCGTCAATCTTGCCACTCCTGAGGGCATCTAAAGCTTGATTCGCTTCCGTTAACCCAAAAGGATGGACGGCGGTGCGAATGGGAACTTGGGGAGCTAAGGTCAAAAACTCTTCTCCATCTTGGCGAGTCAAATTGGCAACCGAGCGTAACTGCCGTTCTTCCCAGAGAATGTCATAGGGAAAGGAGGGAATATCGCTCATGTGGATGCCTGCACACACGACAACACCTCCCTTCGCGACAGCTCGAAGAGCCGTGGGAACCAGTTTCCCAACGGGCGCAAAAATAATCGCCGCATCTAACGGTTCTGGTGGTAAATCTTCAGAACCCCCCGCCCATACTGCTCCTAATTCGCGAGCAAACTGCTGACTTTGAGTATCGCCGGAGCGGGTAAAGGCATAGACGTGACGGCCTTGATAACGAGCCAGCTGAATTAGGATGTGAGCCGCTGCACCAAATCCATAAAAACCCAGCCGTTGGGCATCATCGGTCATGCGGTAGGAGCGATAGCCAATCAGTCCCGCACACAACAGGGGTGCTGCTTGCAAATCGGGATAGCCCTCTGGAATGGGGAAGCAAAAGCGCTCGTCGGCAACCGCGTACTCGGCATAACCCCCATCAATCTGGTAGCCAGTGAATCGAGCATTGTCGCAGAGATTTTCGCGATCGCTTAAACAATAGCGGCAATGAGCGCAAGTATAGCCGAGCCAGGGAACGCCAACGCGATCGCCTACTTTAAATGCCTTCACCTGATGACCCATACTAACCACTGTCCCTACAATTTGGTGTCCGGGAACTAAGGGAAGTTTGGGATGGGTTAGCTCCCCATCGACAATATGTAAATCCGTGCGACAAATCCCACAGGCATGAACGCGCAAGAGAACCTGTTCGGGAGCGGGAGTTGGGATTGGCAATTCAGCTAGCTTGAGGGGTTGACCCGCTGCCTCTAAAATCATGGCACGCATGCACAAACCTCCGATGAGCAGTGAACAGTGAACAGTGGCCAGTGAGCAGTGAGCAGTGAGCAGTGAGCAGTGAGCAGTGAGCAGTGAGCAGCACCTTTCTCAATCATCGTAGAGTGGGCACTGCCGACTAATGATAGAACCAAGTTTTAAATTTCTAATCGGCAGTGCCCACCTAGCTCCTGCCTTCTGCCTTCTGCCTTCTTGCACTTAGTTTAAGAAAACCTGGCCTGTTTCTTGAACTGTCAGAGAAAGCCGATCGATATCGAGATTGGCACCCCGTTTGAAAATCACGCGCAATTGACCTGGTCCAATCGCCTGGGCAGTGACTTCAATCGGACCTCGATCTGGACGGTAGAAGCTGAGGTTTGCAGGTGTGGACAACCTACGCAAAGTATTCGTTGCATCTGCGACCAAGCTTGATTGATTGGGCTGTCCCAATACCTGGTAGACAACTTGCGTACCCGTTTGGTTGACGAGAATGATATCCACTCGTCCGTCAGGCAAACTAACAGTCGCAGCGGGTGGTTGGAGATTCTCAACAGGTGGTGCAGCGATTGGAGCGGCTGGCTTTTGTGCGATCGCACTATCCGAAAGGACCTCTTGTAGAATAGTCTGTCTAGTTTGAGCTGAGGTAGGCGCATTCCCTAGCAACACTACAGGACTTACTACCAGCACACTAGTCATTAGTAGAGGGTTAATGAGTTTCATGGATGAGTCTTTCTCCTGGAATCTGATGCTTCGATCGCGATCGCTTAAACTCTAGCCAAGATTAATTGTCTTTCTCGCGCCGACTGTGACAGAAATAGTAGCGAATGCGGATTTCTCAGCACAGGGTTCCTCAGTGTTTTGGTGCTGGTTATGCATACCGCCAACCCGATCGTCATTGGTTGTTTTAAAGCCGTGCTGCAAGCATGGGGTCTTCAACCCAAATTTTCGATAAGAAACCCACCTTTAATCATTCGCTAGACCTTGACCTGTACAGCTACTAATACCGGATGCGCGGGTCAATTAAAGCATTGATAATATCGATCGCAATGCTGGCAATCACGACAATCGCGCCAAAAAACACCATGATGCCCTGTACCGTTGGGTAATCTCGGGACGAAATCGCATCGTACAGTCGATTCCCTAACCCAGGCCACGAGAACGTTACCTCTGTTAATACTGCCCCACCCAGCAAAGCCGCCAGCGTCAATCCCAAAACGGTAATGACTGGAATCATGGCATTCTTCAGTGCATGGGCAAAGACAATTCGCCGTTCCGGAATGCCCCTCGCTCTTGCTGCTTCCACATAATCGGCTTTGAGCGTTTGCTTCAGATTCACGCGCACAATCCGCTCGAAGATACCGCTTAAAAGAACGCCCAAGGTAATGCTGGGTAGAGCTAGGTAGTATAGGGCCGTGAAAAACTGAGTTAGGTTGCCGCTCAACAAACTATCAATCGTGTAGAGTCCCGTAAATCCTTCGGGTGCGGGGATAGTAATAGGAAAGCGATCGCCAATTGGAAACCAACCCAGTTGTACGGAAAAAATCAATTGCAAAATCATCCCCACCCAATATAAGGGAAGAGAGTAGGTGATGATACCAAACAATCGTCCGCCCGCATCCAATGCCGTACCACTCCGTGAAGCTGCCAGGGTACCCACCCCAACTCCAACTAAGAACGCAACCGTTATCCCACATATCGACAACTCTACCGTTGCCGGGAAATATTGCTGGATAATCTCCCAAACCTTTTGCCCTTGGCTCGTGATAGAACTCCCCAAATCCAGGTGCAATAACGAGCCGAGATAACGAATGTACTGCAACCACAACGGGTCTGATAAACCCAATCGTTGACGATATTCTGCCTTAACGCTATCTGGCGCACGCGCCCCCAGCACGGCATCCACCGGATCGCCTGGTGTTGCTCTTAGCAACAGAAACACCAACGTGACAATCGTCCACAGCATCAAGGGAGCTAGCAGTAGACGCGTTAAAAGATAATACTGTAGGGCTTTGGCACGAGACATAGCGCTTCGCGTGTTATTGGTTATTGGTTGTTGGTTATTGGTTGTTGGTTGTTGGTTATTGGCAAACAACTAACAACTAACAACTAACAACCAACAACAAACTAAGCTCTTTTGGCAATCTTCCAGAGAGGAAGCTGCTGAATGGGGTCTAGTTTAACGTCTTGCAATCCTTTTTTAGCGAAGGCGTATTCTTTAGGTTGCCAGAGGGGAATTAGGGGAACGTCCTTCGCCATGAGTTCTTGAATTTGAGCGAAAATTTGCGATCGCTTTTGGGCATCTCGTTCGGTGCGCTCTTGAGCGATCAGTTGATTCATGCGATCGCTATAGTAAAACGATCCTTGGCTTTGGCTTGCTCCCTCTTGACAGCCCGTCGCTTCTGAACCTTTGCTACAGCTAACTAAGGGCTGGATAAAGTTATCGGCATCGGGAAAATCGGGATACCAATCGACTAAAGCACTCTGATAAATTCCCTTGCCGATGTTACCAAACAGCGTGGGAGATTCCACGGGTTGGGGTTGAATATCAACAATGCCTTCGAGTTGCTGCGTGGCATATTCTCTTAGCGTGCTTGCCGCTTGTTGTCGAGTGGTTGAACCTGTGGGATACCAAACCTCTAGTTTCAATGGATTGGTTTTTGTAAAGCCTGCCTTTGCCAGTAATTCTTTGGCTTTAACGATATTGCCGTCCCCGTAGGCAGCTTGAAACGCGGGCTTAGAAACGCCAAAACTCGTCGCAATGAGGCTAAATGCTGGCTCTGCTTGACCTCTGAGAACGCGATCGGTAATCAGTTTGCGGTTGACCAACGCCGCGATCGCTTGTCTCACTTCCAGCTTATCCAAAGGTTTCTGCTTGGTGTTCAGCACCATGTAGCTCACATTGTTGCTTGGAGCTTCAATCGCCTGCCACTTCCCCGACGTTGCCCCATTTTTCAAACTCGCAATCTGATCGGGATCGAGTGTTTGATAAGCCACATCGACTGAACTAGTCCGGATGGAATTATACAAATTGACCGAACTAGTCACGATTTGAAAATCAATCCCCTTATTCGGTGGTTTTTCTCCCCAATACTTATCAAAAACATCGAGCCGAATTGAATTGGCATTAAACTGAGTCAACTTATAGGGCCCCGTTCCTACAAACTTCGTCGGCTGGAACTTCCCCGTGCCAATCTCATACGCTTTTGGAGAAACCGCACACATCCCGGAAAACGCTAACAGGGATGGAAAGGGAGCGAAGGGACGTTTAAGTTTGATCGTAAGTTCGTACTCTCCCGATGCTTTGGCAGAATCTACGATATCGGTTAGCAGTGACGAGGGTTTGCCGCCATTTTTGATAAAGCGATTGAGCGAAAACGCCATTGCTTCGGCATTAAAAGGAGTTCCATCATGAAAGACAACCCCTTGGCGAACGGGAATTTTGTACGTTAAACCATCCTGACTGACTTCAGGAAGTTTTGTCGCCAGTTGGGGTACCAATTGATCGGTACCCAGCTTGTAAGTATAAAGGCGATCGCCCAAGCTATAGAGAACATTACTCGCTGCCAACTCGTAAGCATCTGCTGGGTCAAGCGTTCTGGGTTTGAGGGTTGTACCTACCGTTAAGCGATCGCTACCGCTTAGCGAACCGGTTTGTTGCGTTTTGGGACGACTGCCACAACTTACAATCAACGTGCAGCAACAAACGAACAAAACCAGGAACTTTCCAATTGACCACCACTGTTTACGGGACAGGCGAAACCAGTTCATAGAGCGTATAACGATTTTTCAGATTGGCAATTAGCCAGGTATCTATCTTAAGGTGTATGCTACTGACTTAAGCGTCATCAACGAAATTTCGCAGGTTTGAGAGCTGTGACAGAGTGAGATGCTAGCACGCAAGAGTATCCGGATAAGTGTAATATCAAACACCGATGATTAGTCTAGCAATCGAAAGAGCTAATATTGATTGATGGTTAGGCTCTACTATCGAGGTATGGCAGAGGAAAATGGTAAACCTAAGGTAGGGCGTAGCGCTCGACTATTAGGAGTTCGACCTGGCGTTGACATTGATGTAGAGCAGATGCCCAGAGATTGGCTAGACGAACATGGGTATTTACGACCAAAGGCAGACCGAAATTCTTCCGCTGAACCTGTAGCTGTAGCGATCAGAAATACGAAGGGAATGTCTACTTCGCTTTCAATCGAGAGTTTACCAGGTTTCAGAAGACCTGAGACATTTGGAGGAACAGGGAAAGATCCTCTTTGGCAAATTGAAGATAGTAAAATCACTGGAGATTTGGAAGCCGTTCAGGACAGCCCTAGTCATGTCAGCATTCTACCGAGAACTACAATGTTGTTAGAGAAGTACGAGGCAGCACTGGCAAGTACCCAAGACGATTGGGAGCGGGTTAGATAAGTCGAAGCAATCAAGGGGAAAACAGCAATGGCATGGATATTTAGCTTATCTGCTGAGTGTGGTGAACAACGAGCTGTCGCAGAGCAGTTTTCCCGCCATTTCGATAAGGTTTCTTGGGTTCTCTCGAATAGTAGCCAGTCTCAATGTCAGACTGGAATTTTTCAGGATATAGAGGAGAATTGGTGGTGTCGAGTTTCTTCCAGCGGTATCAGTGAAGTTGGAATAGATACTCCAGAAACTGCTTATCTCATGACAGAGCTAGGTATTCTCCTCTATCAACGTTTACAGTCTGCCCCAACGTTTCGCTATGCTTTGGTTGGTTTAGAAGTAGACGAGTTTAGAACCTATAGCGAGTTGATTGAAGAGTCTTCTGCCGTGTTTTTTCCTGGGTTGGTTCTAGCTGAACCGATTTGGCAGGCAATTGGATTACCCCCAGCCTTTCGATCGTTCAGTTCAGGATATGTCTGGAAACCCTATGAAGGTGAAGTTTATAAGCCACTAATGGTATCGTCAGATTTGAAAAATAAGCTGAATGAATTGTTGGTTGTGCAATAAGTGCAGAGATTAGATTATGCGATCGCAATGCATAATTTCCTCAATCATGATTTATCGATCGCTTTTCGCTTAAGTCAGCTCGGCATGAGACAGTCAGGCTAGCCAACATCGAACTCTGGATCGATCGCGTTTAGAACCTCTCTCGCTGACTTATAGCGATAGCGAACTGCTGCCTCCAGCATTTTATTCAAGACCTTGGCAAAATGATCGCTGACCTGAACGTGTTCCTGCCAGATCATTTCGCACGTTGACCGATTGTAGGAGAATTTTTTCGGCGATTTACCCGTCAATAAATAAATGCAAGTAACGCCCAACGCATAAATATCGCTGGCATAAACGGGTCGTCGTGCTATCTGCTCTGGCGGTGCAAAGCCTTGAGTGCCGACGGAAAAATCTGTCCAGGTTGAGTCGTCTGTACTGTTGTCCGGATCGTCTTGGCAAATTTTAACCGCACCAAAATCAATCAATACCAGTTTGCCATCTCGCTCGTCACGCATAATGTTGGCTGGCTTGATATCCCGATGAATGATTTGCCGATTGTGAATGAATTCGAGCAATGGCAGGATTTCACTCAAAAATTCCTTGACTCCAGCTTGCGGGCGTGGCCCTAACTGCTCGATCTCCTG
>DATNPC010000030.1:0-12051 GCA_036703375.1 Allocoleopsis sp. | reverse complement strand
AGTGCGACAAATCGAGCGAGAAGCCCTCTCAAAACTTCGCAAGCGCAAATCAGATATGCGTGAATACATTGCAGCTAGCTAGTGCAAGAAGGCACAAGTAAGGAGACTTCAAGACTCCAAGAGCAGAAAGCTTTTGACCCTTTCTTAAAGGGTGGGTTAGTTCTACCGCGTTGCACTAGATAGAATGAAGGATGAGGGATGAAGAATGAAATGGGGAACGCCGCCATAATTTAATCGTCTAATGTTTTAAGCCTCACAGTATTTTTTCAGACTTCATCCTTCATTCTTTCTTAAGAGGTGAGCAATCCGATAGTTCTGGTTCGGTTCCACCCACTCGATCGGTGGTAATGAGTTGTTACATTTATCTTGACTACTAATAAATAGAAGTAAAGATTAAGACAACAAGGAAATCTTTCTTATCGAGGAAAGAAGGCTCAGCCGCTAGGAGGTAAACGGTGAACGATATATCTGACCACACCCCTGAATTTTTTGAAAGTGATGCCAACACCAATTTGTTGTGGGATTACGTACAATCAATGAGTCCGGAGACGATCGCTCAACTCTCGAAACCGATGTCTGCTGAAGTATTCCAGGTTATGGAACGCAATATCGTCGGACTGTTAGGAAATCTGCCGTCAGAACACTTTGGTGTAACGATCAATACCAGCCGTGAAAATCTCGGTCGTCTGTTGGCATCGGCAATGATTAGTGGCTATTTCCTACGGAACGCCGAACAACGCATGGTGTTTGAAAAGTCTTGGAACATGGCTGAATCTCACCGTTCAGATGCAGGCGAATAAAACACCAGCGAACAGTATTGATGATTCTTGGCTAGGAATGACCGCAATTGCAACAGCAATTCTACCCGGCAGCAGGGAGAATCAGCCTGCCGGTTTTGCCCTTTGAGGGGCAACAGCAAGCACTGCTCAACTGGTATGCTACTGCCAAGCGAGACTTACCCTGGCGACGCGATCGCGACCCGTATAAAATCTGGGTATCCGAGATTATGCTTCAGCAAACCCAGGTTAAGACGGTTTTACCGTACTATCAGCGTTGGTTAGAGCTATTTCCCACAATCGAAGCATTGGCGTCAGCCGATTTACAGCAGGTACTCAAAGCGTGGGAAGGATTGGGATATTATACCCGCGCTCGTAACTTACATCGCTGCGCTCAAGAGCTCATGCAGAAGTATGGTGGTGTCTTTCCTACAGAGTTTGAGGATGTTTTGGCATTGCCGGGAATTGGGAGAACAACGGCGGGAGGAATTCTCAGTGCAGCCTTCAATCGCCCTGTAGCGATTCTCGATGGTAACGTGAAGCGAGTGCTAGCGCGATTGATTGCGCTACCCGTGCCACCCGCAAAAGCAATGAAACAGCTTTGGGAACTCTCGGAAGCACTGCTCGATCGCGAACAGCCCAGAGATTTTAATCAAGCCTTGATGGATTTGGGGGCTACTGTCTGCACGCCCAAAAATCCCAGCTGCCCCAGTTGTCCCTGGATGTACCATTGTCAGGCGTACAATTTAGGTATTCAGTCCCAAATTCCCATGCGTGAAACGTCTTCTCCCTTACCTCACAAAATTATCGGTGTTGCTGTCATCTGGAACGAACAGGAGCAAATCTTAATCGATCGTCGCCGTCCTGAAGGTCTACTAGGTGGCTTGTGGGAGTTTCCAGGCGGGAAAATTGAGCTAGGTGAGACGGTTGAGGAATGTATTAAGCGGGAAATTCTAGAAGAATTAGGGATTGAAATTGAAGTGGGCGATCGCTTAATTACCATCGAACACGCCTACAGTCATTTTCGCGTTACCCTCACCGTGCATCACTGCCGTCACATCGCAGGTGTCCCTCAACCCCTAGAATGCGATGAAGTACGTTGGGTGACATTAGATGAACTCGACCAATTTCCCTTCCCAAAAGCGAATACTCAAATTATCGCTGCTCTACGTCAAAGTCCTAGACCGGGAAGCGAGTAATCAAAATGGTAATGGGTGATGGGTAATTGTAACTTCTTCATCCATTACCTATTACCTATTATCTATTACCGAAAACTCAGAATCTTGTACCTCATCAAAAACAGAACTGCTCTATAGAGTCTTTCAGAATTCACAATTTATAATTCATAATTTTTTATCGATAGATCGGCAATGTAAAGTGAAAACAGCCACCTGTGTTAGGAGCTGTATCAACCCAAATGCGACCGTAATGAGCGCGAATAATTCTTTGGCAAAGAGATAATCCTAAACCATATCCATCTTTTTCTTCATCTCGCTTGAGTCGGAAATGGTCTTCAAAAATGCGATCGCGATTCTCTTCGGGAATGCCAGGCCCACTATCGTAAACGCTCACCTGAATTTTCTGGGTGGTTCGATGCAGCATCGAAACTTGAATGCTTCCCCCTACGGGTGTGTACTTGCTGGCATTATCAAGAAGATTGATCAGTACCTGACGCACTAATTCTTCATCGGCATAAACACAAGGTAAATCTTGGGGAATATCCGTTTCGACTTGCTGGGATTTAAGCTGAAATTGGTCTTTCATCTGAGCCAAAACTTCCCGGCAAAGTCTCCCTAGCTGGAGTTTTTGAGGTCGGATGTTAAATTCAACACTGGCTCCCTTCGCCCCTTGTAAAAGATCGGTAATCATCCGATCCATAGTACGAAACTGAATGCGAGCTTGCTCAATTAATCGCGATTTTAAAGCAGGTGTCAAGCCTGCTTTATCACCATTGTGCTTGGGTCGATGGTCTAATTCCAGCGTCTCTAGAGCAATTGAAGCCGCCGTTAATGGACTTCGCAAGTCATGAGCCAACATGGCTAGCACTTGATCTTTAAAGCGTAGCTGATCGAGCAGTTCTTGTTTTTCTTGTTTGAGGCGAAAGATTTCATCAGAGAGTCGAATCAGCTCAATCGAGGATGCCATAGAATTGATGGTTGATGCGGGAGATTGAGCTGAGGGGGATGAGCTAACGGAGGAGAGCGAGGACCCATTTCGGGAAACCTCCGCCTGATATTCTTCCACAGAGTGTTGCCAGCGAGGCCACCAGTTCTTCAGCTGAGCGACTAAATTACTCCCGGCAAGCGTTTGTTTGGGTTTCGGGTGAATCTTGATCAGTGCTGGAGTTGCGACAAGCTTGAAGTGTTCGGCTAGATAGGGCTGTTCTCCAACATCCACAATCATGAGTTCAAAGGCATAGTCAGCCCTTAAGCTCTCAAGATAACTGCGGATGCGCTGGATATGTTTCCGGGAACCGATCCGTTCATCAATAAACAGTAGTAGCTGCAATGATGCTGCCGAATCAGCTGATTTTTCAGGGATTGCCTGCATGCAATTTGGTGTAAGCACTGGGGACAAACAAGATAAGGCTTGAACAACAGTTAGGAGTGAGTCGTCGCTTTTGGATTTTAGATTGCCGCTCCTAGGTTGGGGAACTACTGGGCTGTTCCCAATCCGCTATAACGCTCGATCTAGAACCCAAACTTTAAACTTGGTTGACTAGCTGCTGCCAGGGGTGTATGCTTCCCTACAATTTAATACCTATTTTAGATTTTGTCGGTATAATCCACACCTTCTAGCAACCGTTCGACTTTCCGTATAACCCAAAGCCCTTCTACGCACGCTCTAGTCCCTTTCATCCTAAAATCTTAACAGACTGTAAGATCGCTCTCCCTCTGCCTCAGTCAAAGTTATTCACTGAATCTAGGACTCCAAATTCACTTATGGTTACAGGCTACGTCGCTCTTGTCCTTCACGCCCATCTACCGTTTGTTCGCCATCCGGAAAGTGACTACGTCCTTGAAGAAGAGTGGTTATTTGAAGCGATTACTGAAACGTACATCCCTCTGCTGCACGTATTTGAAGGGTTAAAGCGGGATGGTGTTGACTTCAAAATGACCATGAGCATGACACCGCCTTTGGTATCAATGCTGCGCGACCCACTCTTACAAGAGCGCTATGACGAACACTTAGCAAAACTAGAAGAACTGACTGAAAAGGAGGTCGAGCATAACGAACACAACGGTCATATTCGCTATCTAGCCGAATATTACGCAACGGAGTTCAACAAGATTCGCCACACCTGGGAGAACTACAAGGGCGATTTAGTCACGGCGTTTAAGCAATTTTTAGACACCAATAACCTGGAAATCATTACCTGTGGTGCAACTCACGGCTATTTTCCGCTGATGAAGATGTACCCACAGGCAGTTTGGGCGCAAATTCAGGTGGCTTGCGAGCATTACGAGGAAAACTTTGGGCGTCCTCCTAAGGGAATTTGGTTACCAGAATGTGCCTACTACGAAGGCGTGGAGCGAATGCTGGCAGATGCCGGCTTACGCTACTTCCTGACGGATGGGCATGGTATTTTGTACGCTCGCCCTCGCCCGCGTTTTGGGACATATGCGCCAATCTATACGGAGACGGGAGTTGCCGCGTTTGGTCGCGACCATGAGTCATCTCAGCAGGTTTGGTCTTCTGAGGTGGGATACCCTGGGGCAGCAGAGTATCGGGAGTTTTATAAGGATTTAGGCTGGGAGGCAGAATACGAGTACATTAAGCCCTACATTATGCCGAATGGGCAGCGGAAGAATACGGGAATTAAGTATCACAAGATTACAGGGCGTGGTTTGGGGTTAGGAGATAAGGCGCTTTACGATCCTTATTGGGCGAGAGAAAAGGCAGCGGAACATGCGGCGAACTTCATGTTCAACCGGGAACAGCAGGTTAACCATCTCGCGGGGATTATGCAGCGGCCACCGGTTGTGGTTTCTCCCTATGATGCGGAGCTATTTGGTCACTGGTGGTACGAAGGACCCTGGTTTATCGATTACTTGTTCCGCAAGTCCTGGTATGACCAGCACACCTACCAAATGACACACTTGGCAGATTATTTACGGGAGCATCCTACCCAACAAGTCTGCCGTCCCTCTCAGTCTAGCTGGGGCTTCAAGGGGTTCCACGAATACTGGTTGAATGACACGAATGCCTGGATTTATCCCCATCTACATAAAGCCGCCGAACGGATGATCGAGCTAGGTTGTCGAGAACCGGCAGATGAGCTGGAGTGGAAAGCACTCAACCAAGCGGCGCGAGAACTCTTGCTAGCGCAATCTTCAGACTGGGCGTTTATTATGCGTACCGGAACAATGGTACCTTACGCGGTACGACGGACGCGATCGCACTTGATGCGCTTCAATAAGCTCTACGACGATATCAAAATCGGCAAAATTGACAGTGGTTGGCTAGAGAAAGTTGAGGAAATCGACAATATCTTCCCCAGCATCAACTACCGCGTTTACCGACCGTTGTAACAAGCGTACTGTTTGAGTGACTGAGGGCTAATGATGCCTTGGCGAGAGCTGAACCCTAAGTCAAAATTTGATGAATAAAGTGCTTCCCTATCTTCAAGGCGCAAGAACTATTTTGCGCCTTGCTGACTTAGATGATGTTTCCGCTATTATTCGCTACTACCGTGAAAACGCAGCTCATCTAGCTCCGTTTGAGCCGCTAAAATCTTCAGCATTTTACACAAAAAGCTATTGGAGCGAGCAAGTTCAGCAAGCGATCGAGGAATTTCAAACTGACCGTACCCTGAGACTATTTCTATTTGAGAAGGATAGCGAGAGGGTGATTATCGGGTCAGTTAACTTTCGGAATTTTGTGCGAGGCGTGCTTCAATCCTGTACCCTTGGCTATAGCGTAGCCGAAGCTTACCAGGGAAAGGGTTACATGACAGAAGCCTTGCAGGTAGCGATTAGCTATGTATTTACTCAATTGAACATGCATCGCATTACAGCCTCCTACCTTCCCCATAATCAACGCAGTGGCAAGCTTTTAAAACGGTTGGGCTTTGTCGTTGAAGGGTATGCCTATGACTACATCATGATTAATGGAAAGTGGGAAGATCATATCCTTACGAGTTTAGTTAATCCCAATTGGGATTGTTATTAAGTTGTGCCGTTAGCCGTTGCTTAGCCCTGCTTAGGCGTGCGCGGCCAGCGAGAGTTGAGAGGACTCAGGATGCGATTGAGTTGGCGCAGTTGCTCGGCCGTTCCCATACAGATGAGTACATCTTCAGGGTGTAATGAGGTTTCGCCAGTAGGCCCAGCGATGAGAGTCCCATCGGCGCGACGAATGGCAAGCACCAAAGCCCCGGATTGCGATCGCAATCGTGCTTCCCTCAGGGTTTGTCCTATGGCAGGACTCATTTGAGGCGCAAGCAAGAACTCTTCGATATAAAAAGAGCGATCGCGTCCTGTAAGAATGCCATCCATAAAATCCAAGACTTGAGGCCGCAATGCCGCTGCTGCCATCCGTCTGCCTCCTGTAATATAGGGGGAGACTACCGCATCCGCTCCAGCCCGTTGCAGCTTTTTTAACGCTTCTTCTGTACTGGCACGCGCGATCGCTCGGAGATGGGGGTTGAGGGTTTTCGCTGACAGGACTGTATAGAGGTTTTCTGCATCAGAAGGCAGTGCCGCAACTAAACAAATCGCTCGTTCAATGCCGACTCTGAGTAACGTATCGTCCAACGTCGCATCCCCCTGCACGGCAACATAACCTAAATCCTGTGCCTCTTGCATCTGATCGAGCTGGAAGTCGATGACGACAAATGAGATGCCCTCAGCCTGAAATTCTTGGGCAATCTGACGCCCAGTGCGGCCAAATCCACAGAGAATGTAGTGGTCAGTTAAACGATCCAGCAAGCGTCGTTTTTGCCTCAGTCGAATGCCTTCTTGAAAGTAGCCCTGAATGATGGCTTCTGTAAATCGATTGACGATGTAGCCAATACTAACAACACCCATCAAGATTAGAGCGATCGTAAATAAACGCCCACGATGGCCCAGAGGATTCGTTTCTCCATAGCCAACTGTGGCTAGAGTAATCACGGTCATGTACAGGGCATCTGACCACGACCACCCTTCCATGAATCTATACCACAAGGTACCTATTAATGCAACACAAAATAAACCAATTGCTCCAGCAATGAGTTCCTTGCGGAGGCGTTTATATTTTTGTTCGAGCGTTGAGTACACCGTCCGCGATCGCCTAAAAATAATGAATCAGTGAAAGGCTTCGATGATACACCATCGCAGCATAGCTTCTCCTCGGTTGAGGGTAGTAGTAACACTCAGAGTTAAGCTCATTCCCCAACTGAAGTGTGAAGGCTGCCCGCTGACGTTCTGCGAACCTCCCAATCGAGATTTCACATCGAGAATGGTATTGTCAAGATTTGCTGGCAAAAACTGAGGTAGGAAGTACCTCTCGAATGCCCTGTCCCTAGCTAAGATAAATTACATAATTCAGGCGGTTAAGGGGCGCTAACAGTTCAGACAGGTCTATCGGCTTGTCATTACCTCCTCTGTAGTGAAGTCGCCCAACGCTTGACCCAAACCTATCCAATCCGTCCTCAAAAGCTTTATCATTCAATACTTCGATAAGGATTAAGTTAGTGAGTTTAGAGACTCTCGTTGAACATCCCTCAAGCCCAGCCGAGTCAGTACCAGCCGTACCTTATGACTCCGCTGACTTCGACGCTAGCGTGATGACGACCTATGCACGCTTCCCCATTGCCTTGGAACGGGGAGAAGGGTGTCGAGTTTGGGATACCCAGGGGCGCGCATACCTTGACTTTGTAGCTGGAATCGCCACTTGCACGCTGGGACACGCCCATCCTACCTTGGTTGAAGCCGTGACGCAGCAAATTAAAAAGCTGCACCATGTTTCTAATCTTTTCTACATTCCAGAACAGGGGGCATTAGCAAAGTGGCTAATCGACCATTCCTGTGCGGATCGCGTATTTTTCTGCAACTCTGGGGCAGAAGCCAACGAAGGGGCAATCAAACTGGCGCGTAAGTATGCCCATACTGTCTTAGAGATAGACAAGCCAGTGATTTTGACGGCAAAAGACAGCTTCCACGGACGGACGCTGGCGACGATTACCGCTACAGGCCAGCCGAAGTACCAAAAGAACTTTGACCCCTTGATGCCGGGATTCCGCTATGTCCCATTCAACGATATCAAGGCATTAGAGAATGCCGTTGGCGATATCGATGAGGGCGACCAACGAGTCGCTGCCATTATGCTCGAACCCTTGCAGGGAGAGGGTGGAGTTCGTCCTGGCGATTTAGATTATTTCTTGCGGGTGCGGAAAATCTGCGACGACACGGGTATCTTGCTGATTATGGATGAAGTGCAAGTCGGTATGGGTCGCACGGGCAAGTACTGGGGATATGAAAATGTTGGAATCGAACCGGATATCTTTACCAGTGCTAAGGGATTGGCTGGTGGTATCCCCATTGGCGCGATGATGTGCAAGAAATTCTGCGACGTTTTCCAACCCGGCGACCATGCCAGCACGTTTGGCGGTAATCCCTTTGCCTGTGCAGCAGCGCTGGCTGTCGCTCAGACTCTAGAGAGTGAAAATATCCTGCACAACGTCCAGGAACGCGGCGAACAGTTACGGGCGCGATTGAGAGCGATCGCATCTAAGTATCCCACGCTATTTACCGAAGTACGCGGCTGGGGTTTGATTAATGGGATGGTACTCAATACCGATATCGAACTCACTTCAGCTGATATCGTCAAAGCGGCGATTCAAGAAGGACTACTACTAGTGCCAGCCGGGCCAAAAGTGCTTCGCTTTGTTCCTCCGCTCATCGTTTCGGCAGAAGAAGTCGAGCAAGCTGCCCAAGCTCTCGAACGAGCGATTACTGCTGTAGCGTCTTAAGCCGATCTAAAGAGGAGCTGTTGGTCAATTGATGGGGGGTTATACCCCTTATCCCTGAAAGTGACGTATGGGGGCGAAGCCGTTGCTGGACGGTGTAGATTGGCAATTATAAACAAAGAACGTAAATGCTTCGCCCCACCATAAAGATATTGGCTTGCAATGGAATGCTCCCGTTGAGCAGTTCGGAAACGTAGGGCTATTTTTACAGAGATGCGATCGCGCTTGTATTGCCACATGCGATCGCAATCCTATCCTATACTCACGGCTATTCCTAGGTTGTAAATCGGCTATAGGTTTTCATCATAAAAACCATCTTCAGGTGCATAGCAGATTCTTCGTTGTGGGATATTGGGTATTACTGAGGCAGTTGGATGTTGCCAACAGACAATAGGGCGTTCGTGGCGTCTCTTGCATAAGCAGGAAGACACGCGAGATAACTTACATAAGCAGGAAGACACGCGAGATAAATAGTACAAGCCCGTAACCCAAATTGACTTTGGCAAGAGTTTGGTTCTATGAGCTATGAATACCAAGTCGGGGGTAGTTTACCGATTGATGCCCCTAGCTATGTTGTACGGCAGGCAGACTCAGATTTGTATGAGGGATTGAAAGCTGGGGAGTTTTGTTATGTCCTGAACTCGCGGCAGATGGGAAAGTCGAGTTTGCGGGTGCGGACGATGCAGCGCTTGCAAGCGGAGGGGGTTGCTTGTGCGGCGATTGATATTACGGCGATTGGGGCTTGGGGGATTACACCAGAGCAATGGTATGCCGGGGTAATTGACTGCGTTGTCAGTAGTTTGGAGCTTTATGACAAGTTTGATTTGGTAGCTTGGTGGACTGAGAATGAGTTGCTGCCGAATGTGCAGCGATTGAGCAAATTTATTGGTGAGGTGCTACTGGAGTTGGTGCCGCACACGATTGTAATTTTTGTGGATGAAATTGACAGCGTTCTCAGTTTGAATTTCAATATTGATGATTTTTTTGCGGTAATTCGTGACTGCTACAACAAACGGGCAGATCGTCTGGATTATCGACGGCTGACATTTGCACTGATTGGGGTAGCGACACCTTCGGATTTAATTCAAGACAGGCGGCGCACACCGTTTAATATTGGTCGGGCGATTGAAATGGCTGGTTTTCAATTAGAGGAAGCTCAGCCTTTAGAGGTGGGATTGGCGGTTAAGGCGAGTAATCCCAGAGCGGTGTTGCAAGCGGTGTTGGATTGGACAGGGGGACAGCCGTTTCTCACGCAGAAGGTGTGCAGGCTGATTTTAAATGCAGAGTCGCAAATTCCTGAAGGATGTGAGCGAGAGTGGGTGGGGGAGTTGGTGCAACAGCGCATTATCTCTCACTGGGAATCTCAGGATGAACCGGAGCATTTGAAGACGATACGCGATCGCATTTTACGACGCGAGCAACGGGCAGGTCGGTTGTTGGGATTATATCAGCAAATTTTAGCCCCCCTAACCCCCCAATTTTGGGGGGAACCAGAGGGAGAACCGGAATCTTTAAGTCCCGCAGAATTGGGGGATTTAGGGGGCGAGAAAGACTTGTATAGACACCGTAACTCTTCTCTGGAAAGAGTCGGAGGGGGGGTGCCAATTGATGACTCTCCCGAACAAATGGAGTTGCGACTGACGGGATTAGTGGTTAGGGGTGAGGGAAAATTAAAGGCTTATAACCGCATTTACCAGTCGGTTTTCGACCTGAATTGGGTTGAGAAGGAATTAGCGAATCTGCGACCCTATTCTGAAACATTTAATGCGTGGTTAACTTCAAATTATCAGGATGAGTCGCGCCTGTTGCGGGGGCAGGCATTGCAAGATGCTTTGGTGTGGGCGACAGGGAAGAGTTTAGGCGATAAGGATTATCAGTTTTTGGCGGCTAGTCAGGAGTTGGATAAGCGAGAAGCTCAAAAGGCTTTGGAGGCAGAACGACAAGCGCTACAGACGCAAAAACAGGCGAATCAGATATTAGCTGAAGCTCGACAAAAAGCTGAGCATCTGCTCAGAGAAGCACAAGAAGGTATCAGATTAGAACGGGCAGGGGCTAGTGCTTTGCGACAGTTTGAAGCTGGGCAAGAAATAGAAGCTTTGCTATCAGCTATGCAGATTGGGCAAGAGTTGAAAACACTGGTCAAAGATGCCCGCCCTTTTGAAAATTATCCAGCCATCAGTCCTGTGTTGGCTTTACAGACGATTTTGAATGACATTCGCGAACGCAATCAGTTTACAGGGCATCAGGGTGTGGTCTTTAGCGTAAGTTTTAGCCCAGATGGCAAAACGCTTGCCACCGCAGGAAGTGATGGCATTACCCGCTTATGGAATCTGTCTGGGCAGCAGTTAGCTGAATTGAAGGGGCATTGCGGTGATTTTAGCCCGGATGGCAAAATGCTTGCCACCGCAGGAAGTGATGGCATTACCCGCTTATGGAATCTGTCTGGGCAGCAGTTAGCTGAATTGAAGGAACATCAGGGTCGGGTTTTTAGCGTGAGTTTTAGCCCCGATGGCAAAATGCTTGCTACCGCAGGAAATGATGGCACTGCCAAGTTATGGAATGTTTCTGGACAACAGTTAACTGAATTGAAGGAACATCAGGGTCGGGTTTTTAGCGTGAGTTTTAGCCCCGATGGCAAAATGCTTGCCACAGCAGGAAATGATGGCACCGCCCGGTTATGGAATGTTTCCGGACAACAATTAGCTGAATTGAAGGGGCATCGGGGTAAGGTCAGAAGTGTGAGTTTTAGCCCCGATGGCAAGAGTCTTGCCACGACTGGAAATGATGGCACTGCCCGGTTGCGGAATCTGTCTGGGCAACAGTTAGTTGAATTCAAGGGACATCGCAGTAAAGTCAGGAGTGTGAGTTTTAGCCCCGATGGCAAGAGTCTTGCTAGCGCAGGAGAGGATGGCACTGGTCGGTTATGGCATCTTTCCGGGCAACAGTTAGTTGAATTCAAGGGACATTGGGGTGAGGTCAGGAGTGTGAGTTTTAGTCCCGATGGCAAAACTCTTGCCACCACAGGTGGCACAATCCGATTATGGAATCTTTCTGGGCAGCATTTAGCTCAATTCCAAGGGCATGAGGGTTTTATCTATAGCGCGAGTTTTAGCCCGGATGGCAAAACCCTTGCCACAGCAGGCAGTGATGGCACTGCTCGATTGTGGAATCTTTCTGGGCAACAGCTAAGCTGTTGTGCATTTAATTTGCAATAACAGCATCACCTTTGTTTTTAATCTTCCTCTGCCATTTAATAACTAGCTCTCCTTGATTTAACAGCCGCTCTAGCAACGTCTCTAACTCTTCTACTGATTGAAACAGCCGATG
>DATNPC010000029.1:0-3242 GCA_036703375.1 Allocoleopsis sp. | reverse complement strand
AACGAGGAATTTTTCTGCTTGACATCTTTAAAATAGCTCTGAGCTGTTGCCAGAATTATGCAGTTATTCTCTTCTAAGAAGGCACGCAATTGATTTTGCCCATCTTTACCTAACCCGGCACACAAGTCATCTAAGTTCTCTACGAACAGCAGTAAAGTGCGATCGCCAATAAACCCTTTGAGCAACGCTACCCCAGCAGACTCAGCAGCATCCACTGACATTTCGTAGAGCGATTCCACAGGCTCTATAGGGGTGGAGGGCTGTACGCCCTTACTATTGTTAGATTCTTCTTGTAGCGCTTGAAAGATACATATCAATAAGTCTAGAAACGAAGTGACGCTCCATTCCTCCTCGCTTAGCCACGCAATCAGGATGCGATCATTTAAATCATCCATGTCGCGAATGCGATGATAAACCAGCGAAACTAAGTGAGTTTTGCCAATACCGCGTGGTCCTGTAAGCAGCGTGTGATGCTTTGCTGATGTAAGAACACTCTTACAAATGCGTCTCATAAGTTCCTGTGCTAACTCCTGACGCTGAACAAACATGGCTTCCAAGTCTTTGGCAGCCATTAATCTTGGTGTATAGCGAGATATGAGGGTTGCTGTCACTTGTCAAACAATACGTTGATTTTAACGTACTTTAGTTTTAACATACGAAGCTAGTGTTGTATATTTAGACAAGGTCATGTTATCTTTCCCCATAAGCAGCTAAGCGCCCCTAGCTGTTACTAGAGACGCTCTCAATTGCTTATGGATTTCGCTGAGCGACTGGCTGGCACCAGTAGCGCTCCTATCCGATTTCGTTTTTGTCGTTTTTGGTCTGTAAAGACCGAGGTTTTACTATGGCTAATCATAACGCATTAAATGGTCAGCTCAATCTGTTCAATCAGCCGATTGAGGTTTTAGTAGAAGTTGCTTGTACGGTTGAACGTGCGGCAATGGTAGTGGGGCGCTCAAAAGGGTGTATCTACAGCAAACTTCGTCAACACCAATCATTTCAGCGTGACGTTGCCACAGGTACCTGGAAGGTTTACTCGACTGGCAAAAAAGATGGCTCAATCCTGGTCAATGTAGCTTTTGCACCAACAGATAATTCTTGGAGGGCGGCTTGACTAAGCCTAGGTTCTGTAGGAACTGATTATAGAAGCGGATTGCGATCGCTTTCTTGGAACAGGCATTGCTAACTTGAACTAAAGATTTGGGGCGGGTTGACTTTCCTCATGGCTATCTCTCAAAGTTGGCATATCAAACCCGCCCCTCCATCTGATTAAATGCACTTATTTGTGAATTAGTCTCATTCAAGTCATTATCGGTATCCTAAAGGATAAATGCGATCGCATTTATCAAAGAACTATTGCTTGTGCGAAGCGACATGACCATCAGACAAAGGCTTCATCGGTAGAGTGTTGGTAAACCAGACCTCCTGTTGCGGCATTGGAATCGAAATACCAGCGTCGTCTAACGATTTTTTTAGCCGTCGGCGGAATTCGCGGGCGACATTCCATTGCTTTAACGGCTGAGTCTTAATCCAAACTCGAATAATCACACCCCGATTACCAAAGTCATCGACTCCTAAAACTTCGGGTTTATCCAGGATTTGCTCTCGCCAAAGTTGGTCTTGACTCATGTCTGCTGCAACTTTGCCAATCAATTCCAGGGCTTTTTCCATATCAGCATGATAGGCAATTGGAATCGCTAAATCTGCCCGCGACCAGTTGCTAGAAAGATTTGCGACTATTTTCACTTCACTATTCGGAATTGTAATCAATCGCCCCTCAGCATCGCGTAGTTGAGTAATCCGCAGATTCATCGTTTCGACCAGACCACCGACATCGCCTACATTGATGACATCCCCAACAGCATACTGGTCTTCCAAAATAATGAAAAAGCCGTTAATCGCATCTTTGATTAAGTTTTGAGACGCTAACGATAAGCCCACACCAATAATACCTGCACCAGCTAGTAACGGGCCAATATTAACGCCTATTGCCGAAAGCGCAACAAGGAAGCCAACGCCAATCCAGGTGACGGTTACAATTCCCTTACTGACGCTAGAAATGGTAGCAATTCTTAAACGCGATCGCTGATTAGATTCTGGAGTCAGTAGGTAATTTTTGGCAAGGGCGGAGGCAAAGCGATCGATTAGAGCATAACTCAGGCGCGTTACCAGATAGCTGCCCACACCAACAATTCCTAGTCGTGCAGGAATTCTCAACCCAGAAACGATCAAAATCTGTATCATCCGAGTTTGAGGAAATAAGCCTAAAATGAATAAGCTTCCTCCTCCCAAAATGGCGACTTGAGCGACTTGGAACAGCCGATGTTGTACTTCTTTAAGATTCCATTGCTGTTTTTGAGTCAGTTGAGTGGATATTGGCTCTGTCGAAGATGACTTTGAGGGAACCAACAAATCTTTCGATCGCTTTAATCGCCGTTCCCAGGAATAGAGAGTGAGACTGATTACGAGTATAGTCACGCCAGCGCCTGTGGCGATTGCTCCTTGATGAGCGAGAAACTGAGGCTGGCGCTCGTTTTTAGCCCGGATTAGCCCTTGTTGTAATTGTTCAACGAGTTGATCGGCTCTATCATCAATACTGACTCCTTCAAGATCGGCATCTTGGTCAGTAACGCTCATCAAACGAACTTGTCGATCGCCGACTTGGATGATGATATTCGGTATACTTCCATTTTCTTGCTGCCTGCGAACCTTTAATTGAGCCGTGTCGTTTTTGAAATAAACCCGACTGATATCGTTTAATCGCTGTTCGATACCCTCAACTCGTCTCGATACGTCAGACTTTCGATCGGCAATCTCAAACAGACAACGACCATCCAGTCGAATGCAACGGGAAACTATCTGATTATTCTGGGTTTGATTGAGCAAATTCCGAGGTCGTAGATACAAATCTTGCAATGACGGAAATTGAGCTTTAGCGGGAGACACGCTCCAGCCGAGCAAGATTATCGAGCCAGTAAGAGTCCAGGATGAAAAGTGTAGTTTAAACATACTTGTAAAAGTTTTGACTACCAGCGATCTCCTTGACAGTGAAAAATAGTTTTGTAACCGAATATCGCTCTGAGAAAACTAGTTAAGGTATCCAACAAAGTAGTCTCGATCGGACACCGATTGCTAAATAAGACATTGAATCAACTCTCACTGAAAATCGGCAAGTTAACCTGAACCGCTATAGTAGCTATCCAAGAGTGGAGGTTAGCTTCCATCAAAAGAAAGACATTGGG
>DATNPC010000028.1:0-4700 GCA_036703375.1 Allocoleopsis sp. | reverse complement strand
AGAACCTAACCCCTGTAAGGCATCCCTGTGTTAAGGTTACGAGGACAAAAACAGTAATTATATTAAGCCTTGTATAGATATTCTCATTTTGGTAATATTCATAATAGCAGTAGTAGTAAATACTTATGCTATGCCTTGCTGGAGTCGTCCTTACAAGGATCGTACTCGCGTACATCATGTCCACATGATGTACTATAGAGCCGCCCTATACACAGACGGGTTGACCATAGGCTTGGGATTTGGCCTACTGAAAACTCTTTTGAGAAATATGTTTTGCGTTAGAGGGAAGATATGACCACTCAGCTGGATCGCGTGGTAGTAATAGGTGTTGCTGGAGACTCGGGATGCGGTAAGTCAACATTTCTGCGCCGCTTGACCGATTTATTTGGCGAAGAACTCATGACTGTGATTTGTTTAGACGATTATCACAGTCTCGATCGAAAACAGCGTAAAGAGCAAGGTGTTACTGCGCTGAATCCCAAGGCTAACAACTTTGACCTGATGTATGAGCAAATCAAAGCGCTCAAAAATGGTCAAGCGATTGATAAGCCAATCTATAACCATGAAACGGGTGAAATTGACCCGCCCGAGCGAGTTGAGCCGAACAAAATCGTCGTGATCGAAGGGCTTCATCCTTTATATGATGAGCGGGTGCGATCGCTCGTTGACTTCGGCGTTTATCTCGACATCAGCGATGAAGTCAAGATTAACTGGAAAATCCAGCGAGACATGGCAGAGCGGGGTCATACCTATGAAGATGTCCTAGCCTCCATTAACTCTAGACGGCCTGACTTTAGTGCCTACATCGAACCCCAGAAAGAATTCGCCGATGTCGTTATTCAGATTTTGCCCACGCAGCTTCTGAAAGACGACAAAGAAAGCAAGATTCTGCGGGTGCGCCTGGTGCAGAAGGATGGTATCGAAGGTTTCGAGCCAGCGTATCTGTTTGACGAAGGGTCAACCATTGACTGGAGACCTTGTGGTCGCAAGCTAACCTGCGCCTATCCTGGTATCAAACTGTACTACGGTCCAGACAGCTACTTCGGTCACGATGTCTCTGTCATCGAAGTGGATGGTCAGTTCGATAACCTGGAAGAGATGATTTACATCGAGAGCCACCTCAGCAATACATCCACCAAGTACTACGGTGAGATGACTGAGTTGATGCTCCAGCACCCCGATTATCCAGGCTCCAACAATGGCTCTGGCTTGTTCCAAGTGCTGGTTGGTCTGAAAATGCGAGCTATGTATGAATATTTAACCACTGCTAATCCAGCTAAAGTGGCAGCTCAGGTGTAATCGGTTTTAGCTTAAACCAAATCCAGAGTGCAACTCGCGAGATGCCCAGAGGGGCTCTCGCGTTTTTGTTTTTGGTTGTTAGACTCGGCATCGGGATTAACGAATGACAGGCCGACAATAGGGCTGCTGAACGACAATGGGGAGAAGACACACAAAGCAGGAGAGGGGTAGGTAATAAAGTTATGAAAATGTGGATTGCCAGCGTGCTACTGGTATTTGGAATGGTAGAGCTTTACCAGTGGATGAAAGACGTCACCGTACCACTACCAGCATTTATTTTGGGTGGAGCTTTATTAGCGATCGCGTCCAACTATCGTAAGTATGCTGGTTGGTCTTTCCAGCAGTCACCTCCCTCATCCACAACCGAGCCAGTCCAGACATCTCAATCTGCCGAGCTGACGAAGGCACCCAATTGGGCGGCGCTCAAGCCCTCTTCAACGGAAGCTGTCTCTCAACCTAACCGTCCCATTTCTTTTACAATTCGTCGTCGCGATCGCGAAGAGGTGAGGCATGAAGGAAAAGGCTAATGCTGCTTCTAGGCAAATTTTTTAAGGATGGAGGAACGGCAGCAAGAAGTTTTGGAGTTTGCTCGTTCTCTCCATCAGAGATAGTTGAATTTAGATGTGCGATCGCACCTCAATCCAGAAATGCGATCGCGTCTCCACCCCACAAGATTAGTAGCTGCCAGGAACTTCACCCCCACTACCCGCTATACCAGCAACATTTCCTTGCCGAATTCCACTCGCACCAGCTTCTTTCAAGAAACCACTGTAGGCTTCCATCCCATGTTCGCCGATATCGAGTCCCCCCAGTTCTTCTTCTGGGGTAACGCGAATACCCAGTACTGCTTTGAGTACGAGCCAGAAAACACTACACAGGAGAACGGTCATTCCTCCAACCGAGAGGACTCCAAGCAGTTGAATCCCCAACTGATTAAAGCTTCCCCCGAAGAACAAGCCTGCGGCTGGTCCTGTTGTGTATAGAGGAATCCCTCCTCGCAAAGCAACATTGGGACCAATGCTAAACAAGCCGACTGCCAAAGTTCCCCAGATGCCACAGACTAAGTGAACAGAAGTAGCGCCCACAGGGTCATCAATCTTGATGCTGTCAAAGAATGTGACCGAGAAGACGACGATGACACCAGCAACGATGCCAATTGCAGCCGCTGACGGAATGTTAATAAAAGCGCAAGACGCTGTAACAGCAACCAAACCAGCTAGGATGCCGTTAATAATCATTGAGAGGTCAGGTTTACCGAGATATAGCCAAGCTGTAACAGTAGCCGCAGCCCCACCGAATGCACCTGCCATATTGGTTGTCACCACAATGTGAGCGATCGCATTTGGGTTAGCGGCCATTGTTGAACCTGGATTGAACCCAAACCAACCCAGCCAGAGAATCAAGCAACCTAACGTAGCAATGCTCATGTTATGACCGGGCAACGCGGCCAGCTGACCATCTTGATATTTACCCAGTCGCGGTCCCAGGAATGCTGTTCCCATGAGGGCTGCCCAGCCACCGACGGAGTGAACGACAGTTGAACCAGCAAAATCAAAGAAGCCTAGTTTGGCAAGCCAACCACCACCCCAAATCCAGTGTCCCGCGATCGGATAAGCGATTCCAACTAACAGTAGGCTGAAGATCAAAAAGTCAATAAACTTAATCCGTTCTGCTACAGCACCCGAAACAATCGTGGCAGCTGTGCCAGCAAACACTAGTTGGAAAAAGAATTTAGCGAGTAGTGGCACTCCTGTCCAATTGAGCGAACTGAAGATACCCTTATAGGCATTTCCTGTAGCAGGGCTGTTATCAAGTCCACTCAAAAACCATCCACCACTGCTACCAATAAAGCCATTGCCATCGCTAAACATCAAGCCGAAACCAATTGCCCAGAATGCGATGGTAGACAGAGCAAATACGATTAGGTTTTTTGCTAGAACGTTGACCGCATTCTTTTGACGACACAAGCCAGTCTCTAACATACAAAAGCCAGCGTTCATAAAGAACACCAGCATCCCAGCAATCATCACCCAAACCGTATCTAAACCAACCTTAAGGTCTGCTGTCGATGGGACTGTCGCTGGTGCTTGAGCGGCTGCTGCCACAGTCCAGGCGAAAAAAATAATGCTTGCCAGTGGTATGCAGGCTTGCCAACTCGGAGATAGACGCTTAACCGCTACCTGTAGCTGTTGAAATGAAGCCGCTAAAGGAAACTGAGTATGTCGAGTGGAAGATTGTCGCCTACTTTGGGTTAGCGAACTCCTTTTCTTGAGAGGTTTCTTAAACTTTAGCCTAGACATCATTACTGGACATTTATCGTTTGGCAAATCGGTAAATTGATTTGGTCCGATCCAGAATAGAGGATCGTTGTTGCGGTTGAGTTTCTGGCTCGACGATGACACGTTTCCTAAACTCTTGAGCTTTTTGAGTATGAGGAATTTGGGTAGCGAGGGTTTCAACTAGCTGTTCTTGGGATAGATTGGGATATTTAGTTAGAGCCTCATCGAGAATACAGCTTGCCATTGGTCCAATACAACGAGCGAGTTCTTGTTTACAGCGCTGGATAAACTCTGCATCGGGTTTAGAAGACGCAGCTGGCTGCACTTGAACTTCTGGCTCGATGATGATGCTGTTCCTAAACTCTAAAGCTTTTTGAGCAAGGGGAATTTGGGCAGCAAGAGCCTCGACTAGCTGTTCTTGAGAGAGTTTGGGATTGTCCGCGAGAGTATCATCAAGGATACAGCTCGCCATCGGACCAATACATCGAGCAAGTTCCTGCTTGCATCGCTTGATGAACTCTGGATTGAGCTTATGAGGCGAAGCCGGTTGCGGTTTGCTTTCTGGCTCGATAACAACGCTATTTCTGAACTGTTGAGCTTTTTGAGGATGAGGAATTTCTGTAGCCAGCGCTTCGACGAGTTGTTCTTCGGATAAGTCGGGATATTTGGCTAGGGTTTCGTCAAGAATACAGCTTGCCATCGGTCCAATACACCGAGCAAGTTCTTGCTGACAGTAATCCACAAACGCTGGGTTAATGTTGGACTGTGTAGCAGCTTCAGGCTGACTCCCAGAGCCAAACGAGGTACTTCCAAATGCCTCCTCTACCACGGTAGGCTGTAGAGATGATTCTGCCTCGAACTGAGTTTCGGTATCGGGTTCAAAGTTGTTTCTCAGTAACTCTGCCTGTTCCTGTAACTGCCGGAAGAAATCTGTTTCTTCAATCTCAGCAACTTGATGATGTCGCCTCACTTCGTCAATCTCGATTTGCAGTTCGATCGGCGACTCAAATGTAGCAACTGTCCCAGAGGAAGCGTAGAGTTGCAGATAGTTGAGCACTTCTTCGGCTGACTGGTAGCGGTCCCTCGGCTTCTCCGCGAGCATTTTGTCTAGCATCTGAGCCA
>DATNPC010000027.1:0-7725 GCA_036703375.1 Allocoleopsis sp. | reverse complement strand
TTCGAGTTGAGCTTGGATTAACTTAGCTCCACTCAAGTCGGCTTCTCGCAACTCGGCTTGGTATAGGTTGGCGTTACTAAGGTCTGTACCCCAGAGGATGGTTTCGCTGAGATTGGCACCACTGAGATTAGCTTGATTGAGGTGTGCTTGACCGAGTCGTGCTTCGCGTAGGTCAGTCCGACTCAGATTAGCGCCGCTGAGATTGGCACCAATCAGGTTGGCTTCGCGCAGATTCACCCCTGATAGGTCTATGTTCGAGAAATTCCGTTCTGCTGCGGCATATTGCTTCAAGAGTTCATCTGCATCCATAGCCTTTACCTTTGTCTGTGATGAGAAGGGCTTGTATCGTAGCTCGATCTCTATCCGATTTCAATCAATTGCTGTTGAGTATTTCAGTCTATAGCTAACTTGTTGTTAAGGATTTTAAGGGTTTGTCGCTCGTGGCGTTCATCCTTGGCGCTGTAAATCCTCTGGTTGAGTGTTAGCCTAGAAAAAGAATTGTGTTTCAAACGTGCTACGTGCCGATCTCATGAATAGAGTTGTCGTAGGCCTCTCCGGTGGAGTTGACAGTTCCGTCACTGCGGCCATCCTGCATCGTCAAGGATATGAAGTCGTTGGTTTGACCCTTTGGTTAATGAAAGGGAAGGGACAGTGTTGCTCTGAGGGGATGGTCGATGCGGCGTTCATTTGCGAACAACTCGGCATTCCTCATCATATTGTTGATAGTCGCGAAGTTTTCCAGACCTATATTGTTGATTACTTGGTTTCGGGCTACGAATCTGGGATTACCCCGTTACCCTGTTCTCAGTGCAACAAGACGGTAAAGTTTGGCCCGATGCTCAAGTATGCCCGCGAGCAATTGGGAATCGATAAGATTGCTACGGGTCACTATGCGCGGATTACCTATGATGCAGCAAGCGATCGCTATCAATTGCGTAGGGCAATAGACTTGACAAAAGACCAGTCTTACTTTCTCTATGACTTGACTCAAGACCTATTAGCTGGCTCGCTGTTTCCTTTAGGAGAACTCAAGAAAACAGAAACGCGACGCCTTGCTGCTGAGTATAATCTCAAGACGGCGGAGAAGCCAGAAAGTCAAGACTTGTGTCTGATTGAATCTCACGGTTCAATGCAAGCTTTTCTAGACAAGTACATTTCCCAAACTACGGGTGACATTGTGGATGCCAATGGCAACGTCTTAGGACAGCATACCGGCATTCACCATTACACAATCGGACAACGCAAAGGATTAGGCATTGCTGCTGCCGAACCGTTGTATGTGATTGCCCTCGATTCAATCCGCAATCGAGTGATTGTTGGGACTCGCGATAGTGCTACCCAGTCAGAATGTACAGTTGGACGTGTTAACTGGGTATCGATTCCTGCGCCAATCACACCTATCCGGGCGTCTGTACAAGTGCGCTATCGCTCGCCTGCTGTACCTGTAACGGCAATTCCTCTGGAAGGCGGACGGTTGAAGCTAGTCTTTGATGAACCGCAGTTTAGCATCACGCCTGGGCAAGCGGCTGTTCTGTACGAGGGCGATCTCTTGCTCGGTGGGGGAATCATTGAGCAAGTTGCGGTACCCCAGAGATAATTATATTGAAGCCTAGAAATTTGCGATCGCTTCGGAAGGAGCGATCCGCAAGTCACGGTTTGAAAGAAGCGCTGAGGGTCAACCCAACCTACGGCAAAATAAGAAAGAGGTCAACACATGGAGTGGCTATGGCGAAGCGAAAAAAGCACAACCTCCAATGGCTCAAGGAAACCCTCGATCTCAAGGAAGACCACAACTGGCAATCCAAGCCAGGAACTAAAATCTTTGTAGCAGGGCGAGGTGCGTTGCGCTTCGATGTCCCTGACGATTGGCATTTTGAACCGGATGAAAAGTCATTCCGGTTTCTAGACAAAAAACCGCCAAACGATGATTGCCGCTTAGAAGCATCCTTTAATTTACTACCTCCTGGAAACTGGGCAGAATTTCCCCTGGTTAGGCTATTAAAGCAAGTGCTTCGAGATGAGAAGCGCAATGTAATCGAGCAAGGGGAAATCATTCAACTCAAGCGTCAAACTGCTCGTATCGTTTGGACTCAAATCAAATTTATTGACCCTCAAGAAAACCGCGAAGCCTATTCCCGAATTTGTATTGGGCTAGGTTCGGGAGTTCAGTGCCTAATTACATTTGACTACTGGGCAGATGATGCCCAGCGCCTAATTCCAGTGTGGGATACAGTCATGGAATCGTTAGTGCTAGGGCTTTATATCCGCGATCCTCGAACAGGATTTGCATTCCCTGACTAGACTCGATCGAGAATATCCTGCTACTTCTTATGGGGTGGACATCCTGTCCGCCCGTGATTCAGAAAGCAGTCGAATAGACTTGCCAGCGTTACAGTGCCAAACAGCAGTCCAAAGTAGATCGGAAAAAATTGCTTTGTCTTGGGAGAACGGGACATTGCTCAGATTACAGTTCCTGTGTCAATCAATAGTATCTCTACTAAGAATTTTATTCATGTAAAGACAATAGGTTGACGGCTTAAGTCAGCTCTTGAAAACTTTTGTTTTTTAGACTTAAAACGTCTCAAAAAATTATAAGTCCTTTGATGAACTATTTTTCCGTTGTTAAATTCAATAAATTGGGCAAAGTAAGCTTTCATTTGTCCGCCTGGTGGAATTTGTCCAATTGGAACTGCTACTGTTGCTGTCCAGATTGTTTCTAAAATAACTGTGTTACCAATAACATAAGATTTTTGGATGTCATAATTTTGGGTTATTATAACATTTTTTCCTCTCAATAAAGCTTCCTTTAAATCCTTGAGATTGCGCTTTGCTCCATTAGGCAGAAGGCGGTTGGGATACTCTATTTGCTCTACAGATTCAGAATAATAACTAGCAAGTTCGTCCGCTGTCTTACCTTCTTCTATAGCTTTAAGATAATTTTGGACAATCGCTAAAATGTTGTGATGCTCAGTTTCCATGTGCTGTTCGTGTTAGTAGTTGTAAATCATTTCGATTATAGAAGGTAGATTAACATAAATTACGCAGTCATAAAATCCTGCAATGAACCCCAAAAAAAATTAGAGTATCTCTAATACTGAAATTGGTCAATGCTCATCAAAAGGAAGTGCTAATATTGTCTTGCATCCTTGACTAAAATCAACTTTTATTTAGATCTATTTAGGCACATGAGATGAAGCATCATATCGCTCTAGCACAATCTATCGAAGAACTGTCGCTCTGCTTTCCGGTAGTTCAAGAACTTCGTACCCATCTCACAAGAGATGAATTTCTTGTCCGAGTTCAGCGGCAACAACAGCAATGTGGATATCAAATTGTTTTTCTGCATACAGATAGCATTGTTAAGTCTATAGCGGGTTTCAGACTATCAGAATGCCTTGCCTTCGGTAAGTTCTTGTATGTTGATGATTTGGTAACACGAGCAGAGTATCGTTCTCAAGGTTATGGAGAAACTCTATTTGATTGGTTAATTGACTATGCAAAATTCCATAATTGCAATCAACTGCATTTGGATTCAGGTGTTCAACGGTTCGATGCTCATCGTTTTTACTTGAAGAAACGGATGAACATCTCAAGCCACCATTTCTCCATGGATTTGAACTCACTCTGATGAGAGCGAGTTAACTACCGCAATTGCCAAATTGGAATATCTGAACAGATCGATCGCTTCAGAGCCTGACGATTGCTCAGTCAAACAGCGCTCGGTTATCAGTTAACACGCAAGCGAGTGGTACATGTACAACTTGGGAGTGTTTTTTCTACCCACCGATCGCGGCTCACTTTAGAAAGCATTTGCTTATATGACTTATAAGAATTTCTAATATTTTTTCGGCAACTCAATTGCCATACAGTAGTTCTACATCATCTTTAGATGTTCCATATTCAATTGCAGCGTTCTGTCATGATGAAAACCGTTTTCGATGTCTTCCTGTGTTGGAATGGGGAGCAGACATGGATATAAGCCTGATCGTTTCAAATATCCTAAATCCACCTATCCTGTTCTTCTTCCTGGGCATGGTAGCCGTTTTTGTCAAATCCGATCTTGAAATTCCAGCTCCTTTCCCAAAATTGTTATCGCTTTACTTGCTATTTTCCATTGGATTTAAGGGAGGAGTAGAACTCATCAAGAGCGGCGTTACTCAGGAAGTCGTTTTAACGCTCTTGGCAGCAATGTTAATGGCCTGTGCTGTCCCCATCTACACCTTTTTTATTCTCAAGCTGAAGCTGGATACCTACGATGCAGCTGCGATCGCGGCAACGTATGGTTCCATCAGTGCCGTGACGTTCATCACAGCAGGAGCATTTCTGCACGAGTTGGGAATTGAGTATGATGGTTATATGGTGGCGGCTCTAGCACTTATGGAATCTCCAGCCATTATCGTCGGGCTGATTCTCGTCAACCTCTTCACTGCGAACCCAGAAGAGCGAGAATTTTCCTGGCCAGAAGTTCTGCAAGAAGCATTCCTAAATAGCTCTGTTTTTCTGCTAGTCGGTAGCTTGGTGATTGGAGTCCTGACTGGAGAACACGGGTGGCAGGTTTTGGAACCGTTTACTCAAGGATTGTTTTATGGCATCCTGACATTCTTTCTGCTGGATATGGGACTGGTGGCTGCCAAAAGGATTAAAGACTTGCAAAAAACAGGTACTTTTCTCATTTCTTTTGCGATACTAATCCCAATCGTCAATGCAGGTATTGGACTTCTCATTGCCAAAGTTATCGGAATGGCTCAAGGAGATGCACTTTTGTTTGCCGTTCTATGTGCCAGTGCATCTTATATTGCTGTTCCTGCTGCTATGCGGTTAACGGTTCCAGAAGCCAACCCTAGCTTGTACGTTTCTACCGCCTTAGCTGTTACGTTTCCTTTCAATATTATTGTAGGGATTCCTTTATATCTATACGGGATTAATACTTTCTGGAGATAACATCATGCATCCAGTTAAACGAATAGAAATTGTTGCGAATTCCTTTGAACTTAGCAAAATTTTAGACGGTTTAAAACAAGCCGGAGTACCTGGGCATTTAATTATCCGAAATGTCTCTGGAGAGGGGCTGAGAGGAGATTCTGAGGATTTGGATATGACGATGCTAGATAATGTCTACGTGATTGCCTTTTGTCCTCCGGACAAACTTAAATCCGCTGTAGAAATCATTCGACCAATCCTTAACAAGTTTGGAGGCACCTGCTACATATCGGATGCGACAGAAATTCGCTCGATGAAATGCGTAGCATCAATATAAGCTGATTGCTTCTGTCTCTCTTTTAAAAGAGAACAAATTTAAAAAAAGCTCCAGTCAAAGCCAGATATCGTTTTGACTTCGGCTTTTCATTGGCAATGTTGACTTTCCTTAATAACCATGAATCAAACTAATGGGTGGATAGGCCGTCGCAGTTTCTTGAACTTAACCGGAACAAGTGGAATGGCGTTGGTTGCGGCCGTGGCGGGAAGTGCATTCTGGAGTATGAAGCTAGAGCAAGCGATCGCGTCACCAATTGAGTCTCTGAGTCCCGATGCGGCAATAAAACGGTTGATGGATGGCAATCAACGGTTTGTGAAGCAAAAAAGCAAGCATCCCGATCAATCCAAGGCACGGATGCAAGAAGTTGCCCAAGCACAACATCCGTTTGCGACAGTGCTAAGCTGCGCGGATTCACGAGTCGCGCCCGAAATCTTATTTGATGAAGGAATCGGGGACTTATTTGATATTCGTGTGGCGGGAAATATCGTGATTCCGGAAGTGCTTGGCAGCATCGAATATGCGGTAGATATTCTCGGCACTCCTGTGCTGATGGTTTTAGGTCACGAACGCTGTGGTGCTGTCACGGCTGCCGTCCAAGGCGAACGCCTCCCTGGCCATATTGGTTCTTTTGTGAAAGCCATCAAACCGGCTATTGCCAGGACAAAAGGTCAATCAGGCGATCCAGTTAATAATGCCGTGGTTGCGAATGTTCAGTATCAAATTGAAAAATTGAAACGAAGTTCAACAATTTTGTCGGCGCGATCGCAAAATGGCAAGCTAAAAATTGTTGGAGGACGCTACGACCTTGATACGGGAGAAGTCACCCTAATTTAGGATCGGAACAACCGGTTGACCCAACCTAAAACTATCTTAATGCGATCGCTTTTAATCCTACACACAAGGCAATTGCTCGATGGGTAAAGGCGATCGCAAAGAAGTAATTGCCTTCTTACTTCTGCCTTCTTGCACTCAAGATGAATGATTACCTAGATGCCCGACAGTATGCCCCAGCTACGCAACGCAATCGAGAACCTATTCTGGAGGTGCTGTTACAAGTACTGCCACCTCAAGGCACAGTCTTAGAAATCTCCAGTGGAACAGGAGAACACGCAGTCTTTTTTGCCCCCCGACTCATCGGGAACAAATGGATTCCATCTGACCCAAACCCCGCAGCACGAGCCAGTATTGCAGCATGGCGAGAATATTGCCCTACGAATAATTTGTATCCCCCAATCGCACTAGATGCTTGCGACTCAGTCTGGGCAATTGAACGGGATAAACTGCCAGACTCGTTGCAGAACATAGACTTCGATCGCGATCCGATTGTAGCGATCGTCAACATCAACCTGATCCACATAGCCCCTTGGGCAGCCTGTTTGGGATTGATGGCAGGGGCAGGGCGAATTCTTCCTCCAGGCGGAATCCTGTATCTATACGGTTCCTTCAAACGAGGTGGCAGGCATACAGCACCCAGCAATGCTGCTTTTGATGAAAGCTTACGGGCACAAAACCCCGAGTGGGGCGTGCGCGATTTGGATGACGTGGTAGCAGTTGCACGCAATCACCACCTCTCTCTGGTGAAAACCTATGCTATGCCAGCGAATAATCTTTCCGTGATTTTTCAAGCGTGAGTATTCCGAGGGAATTGAGTGATAGCCAATGCCTACCTACAGCAATGCCTTTAGCACTTGATCGAAATCGCGAAGATATACTTGTTGCCCATATTCCTCCCACTGTTTTTGCGAGCGATCGAATGGTTCTAATGTTGCCTTTTGGATGTGAACCATGAAGGGACGACGCAGACGCTCATATTTCTCAAAAGCTTTATCTATCGCTGGCATGTCATTCCAATAATGGTTATCTCTGATATTCGCAATCAGCATTACTACAGTTAGGGCATCTTCTAATCCTTGATTAGCCCCTTGCGCCCTAAAGGGAGGCATCCCATGTGCTGCATCACCTACCAAAACGACTCGCCCTGCACTCCAAGCCGGTTGAATTTCCCTAGACTGATTTTCTGTATTGAAGCTAGCTGTGCTAGGAAATTGTAGAGAATTTGTCAGAGTAGTACGATGGATGTAGTACGGACGGTGCAGCATATTAGCAGGAGGAGAGAGACGTACTAATTGCTTGAGTCCATTAGGAAAGTCAGCGTTTTCTAGTTGTTGAACAGTTAAGTCAATTAACTCCCCTTCTGACCTCTCGCTCAACGCGTCTAAAGGCAAAGCGAGATGAATAAGATATCCAAGTGAACCATCTGGTCTATGAAATACCATCATCCTTGGACTTTCCCTACAGGAAGACTCCGCAGATATTTCATCATTAAGGATGGTCACAATGGGTGAATCTTCTAAAAAATTCTCCTGAAGTTCTGTCAGCAATACATCCGGAATTTGAGACATTTCCCGACATCCCACTGCTGCAAACCCAGAGTATTCAGGTTTTGCGAAAGCCTGGTACGGACTATC
>DATNPC010000026.1:0-4204 GCA_036703375.1 Allocoleopsis sp. | reverse complement strand
TGATTTTCTAACCTCTATCTTTCTGCTGACAACAGATCGCGACCTGACTGGTAACGTAGAAAAAACTGCGTTTAACGTCAAATAAATCGATGAATTAAACTTCATAATTCATCATTCATAATTTAGTAGGGGTGCATCTCGTGGACTATGAGGTCGTTGACAATCGCGTCGTGTGTGGAGCAGTTCGCTTTAGTGCATTGAGTAATGGCTTAGTGCGTCTGGAGCGATCGCAATTGGCTCAATTTGAAGATTATCCCACAGCGATCGCGTTTACTCGACCCGATGCGGTGCCATTCCAGAGGATTGAGCAGACGAACGAGGGAGTGCTGCACCTGCATACCGAGTGCCTGCAAATCATCTATCGACCTGACAATCAACCCTTCAACGACGACAACCTGCAAATCCATTGGACTTGTGGCAAGCGTTCCGGCACTTGGATGCCTTCAACTGTCGATACCGAGAATTTAGGGGGAACGTTTACCAGCCTCGACCTCATCCATCGCAACTTTCTTCCCACTGGGGTGCATCCCGCTTCACTTGCTCAGGACTATCCTCACACGAACCAATGGCTTTATAGCCCGTTGAAATCCATTCATAAGAGTTTGCGAGAAAAGGGCGAAACGACTCGATTTGAAGAACCACCTCTCTGGTATCTAGACGCCTTCCGCAACGAAGAACTGCCCGAATGCGATCGCAATTTTCTCAAACAATGGCATCACTTTCCCCCTGGTTTGCTCAGTCGTAGCGGTTATTATGTCCTCAACGATTCCAGCAGCGCACGAATAAAAGATGGATGGTTAGCTCAAGGCCGCGACCCAGAAAACCAAGACTGGTACTTCTTCGCTTACGGTTTAGATTATGCTCAGGCTCTTGCTGACTTCGTGCAACTGTGCGGACGCATCCCCATGCTGCCGCGTTGGGCATTTGGCGTCTGGTTTTCGCTCTACGATCGCATGCATGATACAGATTATCAGAAGTTATGCGATCGCTTTGACGAACTAGAATTACCTCTAGATGTTCTGGTTCTCGATGTCGATTGGCATGAGAGTGGTTGGTGTGGCTGGGACTGGAATCAAGACTTTTTCCCCAACCCAAAAGCATTTCTCCAATGGGCGCACAGCGTTGGACTACACATCGGTGCTAACCTTCACATTGAAGGAGTACCGCCCCAAGATAGCCACTTCCAAGCTCTGTGCCAAGCACGAGGACTCGACCCGACCAAAGTGAAGACGGGTGAAGTCTTTGCAACCAAGAATCCCACATCGGAGTGGATTTTTGACTCCTGGCAACCCGACGCTCAAACCCTTCCCAGCTTAAATGACCCAGCATCTGAGGACGGTTGGTTATTATTCAATCTGGCATCTGAGTCGGAAGCCAAATTATTCATGCAGGAACTCCACAGTCCTCGCGAAGCCGATGGCATTGACTTTTGGTGGATTGATGGGTTTAACGCCACTCATCCCGGTGTCAATTCCCAACTGTGGACGAACCACGTTTATTTCGCCCATCTCGAAGCCAATAGTAACCGTCGCCCCCTCATCCTCTCCCGCACTGGGGGTTTAGGTTCGCATCGCTATCCGGTTCAATTTTCGGCTGACACCTATGCCCATTGGGAAGTCCTTCAGTTTCTCGTGGATTTCACGGCAAGAGCGGGTAATGTAGGAGTGAGCTACTGGGCGCACGATTTGGGCAGTTTTTTTGGCCATGTACCCGGAGTGCCCACCATCGACCCAGAACTGTTTGTGCGTTGGGTTCAATTTGGTTGCTTTTGCCCGATTGTCCGCCTACATTCCGACCACGGACGGCGCGAACCTTGGCATTACGGCCGCTGGGTACTCGAAGCAATACAGCAGGCATTGCAGATGCGGAGTCAGCTGATTCCCTACCTGTATCATCTGACGCGAGTTACTTATGAGACGGGGCTTCCTATCTGCCGTCCCTTGTACCTTGCCTATCCGGAAGACCCAGAAGCGTATCAGGTACCCACGCAGTTTTTATTGGGCGAACAGTTGTTAGTTGCGCCTGTCGTCGAGCCAGGGGGTTATCGCTCAGTTTACTTACCGGATGGGCGTTGGTGGATGCGATCGCAAAATCAATTTTACCCAGAATCACAAGAGTTGCATTTGTTTGCTCTCCTGAACGAAGTCCCCGTGTTTGTTCGTGCCGGAGCAATTTTGCCTCTATCAGAAGTTTCCCAACGAGTTGGGACGGCACCACCAGAAACTCTGATTTTGGAAGTCTATGCTGGGGCTACAGGGGAACTGGATTTTTACGAAGATGACGGCGAAAGCATGAGTTACCGAACTGATGCAGGCAGTCGCCGCCAATTTACGCAACAAATTGAGGGAGATAGCCATACTCTGGCGTGTGAACCAGTTCGGGGAAGTTACCCAGGAATACCTGATAAGCGGAATTTCCGAATTTTGTGGATTGGGTTGGTGCCAGGAAGCCAGGTTGAAGCAACGGGTGTGGAGATTAGCGAACAGAACTGGGTAGGGGAAGTCTTGTCACTAACCTTAGTTGCAGTACCTCAGATGGCTGATTGGCGTATTAAAGTGACGCCTTCTTCCGGAGTGCATTAGACTTCCTACACAAATCGAAACGGGTGCATCCCAAATGTGCAAATACAATCTTGTGGGGTGGGCATCCTGCCCGCCCTAATACTGGGCAGGCGAGACGCCTACCCCACAAGAAAATGCTATTTATGCTCTCATTGGGATGCTCCCAATCGAAACTTGCCCCCTAACGCCTAGATTTGAGGAGAACTTGAAGAGTAAGCTGTCGCGCATTTAACTTGCATAGGCTGGACGGGCAAGATGCCCATCCCACAAGAGATTTAAAAATTTGCTCATGCTCTCATTGAATGCTTGTTAGGCTTAGCTTCCCCCAGAATTGGGGGACGGGAGGGGGCGATACAGTATTCATGCACAAAATCTTACGTTATAAAATTTGACATCCATCCTAAGACATAATTTCATAAAATTTGAGTAGACAAGCTGGCAGAAAATATCTCATGACACGAGCTATTTCCCGCTTTTGGGCAGCCAGCAGTATACTCCTTGGCTGTCTAGCCACTCTCGCCCCTGCCAGAGCGCAAATCGTTCCCGATAATACGCTCCCGGTAAATTCTAGTGTTACGCCAGGATGCACGATTTGTTTGATTGACGGGGGAACGGTGAGGGGTACTAACCTATTCCATAGCTTCCAATCGTTTTCCGTTCCTACTGGTGGATTAGCTTTTTTTAATAATGCAGAGCAGATTCAGAATATTCTCACTCGCGTTACGGGGAACGAGGTTTCTAATATTGATGGGTTGATTAGAGATAACGGGACGGCGAATCTGTTTTTACTCAATCCTAATGGGATAAGTTTTGGTGAGAATGCAACTTTAAATCTTGGGGGTTCGTTTGTTGCCTCTACAGCGAGTAGTTTAGTGTTTGCTGATGGCACAGTTTTTAGTACTAAACCCGATACTTCTACCCCACCGTTGCTAACCGTCAGCGTGCCCTTTGGCTTGCAATATGGGAGCCATCCTGGGAGCATCCGGGTACAGGGGACAACTCTAGAGGTGGGTGTAGGTCAGACGTTAGCACTGGTGGGCGGTGATGTACAACTCAATGGTGGAGGGCTCTACACTCCAGCCGACCCACCAGGGGGGCGTGTGGAGTTGGGAGGATTGGCAGGAGAGGGTACCGTGGGGCTAGTTGCTAATGGCCCGAACCTGGGTTTGAGTTTTCCAGTTGGGGTGCCGCGAGGGGATGTATCCCTGAGTAATGGGGCTATCGTTTATGTAGTTGCAGACGATGGTGGAAGTATTGGCATCAATGCCTTTAACCTAACGATGACCCAAGAAAGTGGACTGCTGGCAGGGATAGCACAAGATAGTGGTTCTGTAGATGCTGTTGCAGGGAATATTGAGATTAATGCCACAGGTGCGATCGACCTGAATGAGAGCAAAATCTCCAATAATATACTCCCAGGGGCTCAAGGTCAGGGCGGTGATGTCAACATCACAACTTCTGAATTGCGCGTCCTTGGTGGAGCACAGATTGGTGCAGGCACGTTTGGTCAAGGGAATGGGGGGAATTTGACTGTCAATGCCCACCAACAGGTGCAAGTGATTGGGCACTCTGCCGATGGTCGGGCTAGCAGCGGCTTATTTACTCAAGCCAAACTAGGCTCAAGCGGGAATGTAGGAGATTTG
>DATNPC010000025.1:0-9916 GCA_036703375.1 Allocoleopsis sp. | reverse complement strand
AACCGGCCCCCGCTTTTTCGCCATCAAAGCCAATAATGAACCCAGCCATCACCCGCAATCCCGATCGCGTAATGGCATGTACGGACTCGCTGAGAGAGTCTCTGGTGTTCTGGAACTTCTGAGTTAGGGCTAAACTTTCCTCGTCTGGTGTCTCAATGCCTAAAAACACAGCCCCAAAATTACACTGCACCATCAGATCCATCAGTTCTTGGTCTTTTGCCAAATCGACTGAGGCTTCCGTGGCAAACGAGAAGGGATACCCGTGCTCGACCATCCAAGGTTTTAATTCCTTGAGAAATAGCTTGACATTGCGCTTATTGCCAATAAAGTTATCGTCCACCATAAAAATGCTGCGCCGCCAACCCAACTCATACAGACGTTCTAGTTCAGCCAGGAGTTGTGCTGGGGTTTTAGTACGAGGTTTGCGCCCGTAAAGGACGATGATGTCGCAGAATTCGCACTGAAAGGGACACCCTCGCGAAAACTGGACTGACATTTCGGAATAAGCTTCAAACTCTAATAAATCGAAGCGAGGAATAGGTGTATGGGTAACGTCCGGCTTTTCTCCCCCACTTCGGAAAACTCCTTCTGTTTCGCCCCGTTCAATGGCTTCCACGAATAGAGGTAAGGTAATTTCCCCTTCATCCAAAATCAAATAGTCTGCGCCCGACGCTTTAGCTTCATCGGGTAAGGCAGTTGGGTAGGGACCACCGACAGCAACCGCTTTTCCTCGCCGTTTTGCTTCCTGAATTTGCCTGAGGAAATCCTCCTTTTGCACGATCATTGCTGAAAGAATAACTAAATCTGCCCAATCCCACTCCGCTTCTGTGACTTGCCTGACATTGCGGTCTACTAGTTTAAATTCCCATATTTGGGGCAGAATGGCTGCTACTGTGACTAAACCTAAGGGCGGCAACATTGCCTTACGACCCAGCAACGCCAATGTTTTCTCAAACGACCAAAAACTTTTAGGAAACAGGGGATATAAAAGTAAAACTTTCACGTAACGTCAAACCTCAATTTGCACTTTTAGTTTGTCTGCTTTGGTGATGCACCATTGACGATGAGGCAGCCATGCTCTACATCGCTAAGCTGTTTTGGACTTTACACAGCGAGATCGGATTGCACCCGGATAAAACAGCCTCTTCCGATACACCCAAGCAATGACAAGACTGATGTCCTAGAACATCAGTCACTTCAAAACTGGCTATGGCAACTAATTCGCGATCGCCTTGACTTTCTGACTGGTGTCTTCCATCTCATCCACTTTTAACTTCGCCTCTTGGGCGAAAAACTCACTTAATTGAGCTTCAATCTGATCGCGCACAATCTGGCGATACGCCAAAAAATGCTCGTTGTGAGCACAGACGGTGAGGTAATGGTCCCAGACACCAGGGTTATTCTTGATAATGCTAAATAGGTGGTGCCAGAACTTCCAGCGCGTCTTGCGCTTCACTCCCTGACGCCAAGCGATAATCAACAGTGCCTTGAGATCGACTACACTTGGGACTTTGGCAGGAGGCTTACATTTTGGTGCTCCTAGCATCAAGAAATGGCGATAGGTACGATCCAAAAAGCGCTCCGGCTCATATAGCTCACAAAACGCCTCAACGTATTCCCTGGCAATTTCTTCTAGAGGTCGAGTTGGGATAAAGTTCATCAACGTCGCCTGGTCAATATCGCTGCCTTTGCTGAGCAAGCGTCCCTCTTTTTCTAATCTCTCCCAGAGGGCTGTATTGGGTAAAGCCTGTAATATTCCAAATAGACCTGTGGGAATTGCCGTTTGCTCGATAAACTGGACGATGCGCGAACCCGCCCCAGTTTTTTCCCCATCAAAGCCAATAATGAATCCAGCCATCACCCGCAACCCTGCTCGTGTAATGGTTTCTACGGAGTCCCTGAGCGTGGTGCGAGTATTCTGGAATTTCTTAGTCAGTTCTAAGCTGGCTTCATCGGGCGTCTCAATTCCCAGAAACACCCCGTTAAAATTGCACTCAACCATCAGATCCATCAGTTCTTGGTCTTGGGCGAGGTCAACGGAAGCTTCGGTATTAAAGCTGAAGGGATACTGGTGTTCGGCTTGCCAAACTTTCAATTGTTTGAGGAATAACTTGACATTGCGCTTATTGCCAATGAAGTTGTCATCCACCATGAAGATGCTACGACGCCATCCGAGTTGGTAGAGATAATCCAACTCGGCTATAAGTTGTTCAGGGGTCTTAGTCCGAGGTTTGCGACCGTAAAGGACGATGATGTCACAAAATTCACACTGAAAGGGACAACCCCTAGAAAACTGTACTGACATGGAATCGTAAGCATCCAATTCCAATAAATCAAAGCGGGGAATTGGTGTTGTCGTCACATCGGGTTTTTCGCCACCCGCACGGAAAATTCCTCCCTTCTCCCCACGCTGAATCGCTTCGACAAACAGGGGTAGGGTAATCTCACCTTCATCCAATATCAGGTAATCCGCCCCTGCTTCTATGGCTTCATGAGGGACAGACGTTGGGTAAGGACCACCACAGGCAACTCGCTTGCCTCGCTGTTTCGCTTCTCGAATTTGTAGGAGTAAATCTTTTTTCTGAACAATCATTGCGGAGAGAATGACGATTTCTGCCCACTCCCATTCTTCCTCGGTGACAGCACGAACGTTCCGGTCTACTAACTTGAATTCCCACTCTTGGGGCAAAATTCCCGCTACTGTCACTAAGCCCAAAGGTGGTAGTAAGACCTGGCGATCGACTAACTCTAAAACTTTTTCAAAAGACCAAAAACTTTTAGGGAACAGAGGGTATACAAGCAAAACCTTCATTTGAGGTCAAATCTCATTTTAACTACGGTTTATCTGCTCTCTTGACGCACTCCCGATCGGAGAGACAGTACTGTTCAATGTTGCCCAGCTATTTTTCAAATGTTTTTCAGATCTACACAGCACTCAGCCTGTAGCCGGATAAAACAGCTCAGCCATTACAGGACAAGCACTTGCCCTCAGGAGTGCTATCTGAAAAGCGATCGCTTTTTGGATAGTTCAAAGGCTTGACACCCAGAAAAACGTTTACTAGTTGCTGACTTTATCATAATTTCATAAATCAGCGCTAAATGCCTACCGTTTAAAAAGCAATCGCAAATTTTTTTACGGAGCTTATTCTGAGCTTTAGAATTTTAAAAGATTGACAATCTGACTAAACAGCCTCAGCATTTTTCGGATATGTGTTCCTAATAGTGTTTGTTATCATGGATTGAGTTTTGCTGAATATTACTCATCAAATGTCATTGGTTGTCCTTAGCCAACAAGTGAGGTCACTTTGTCGAGAGTAATTTCTATGTTGATGCAGTCTGAGCAGACCACTGCATCCGGACGAATATGGAGCGATCGCGTATATACTAACGCATCGGCGAAACAGCGCATGCTTTTTTGTTCAAGCAAATAGTTGCCCAAAACTCGTAATAATTGGCAAATACTGTAGCATGACAATTAGCAAAACTAAGATGAAGGTTAATCCTAAAGTTTTTCCTCCGCTTGCAATTTTTGTGTTATTGGTTTTGTTGGCTGGTTTTGCAATCTACAGGAAGAAAATCCAAAATCAGTCCTATTGCCCTGAACCTGTCTTAGCAAATTACAAAGCCGGAAAAACTTACGGTCATCCTTACAAAATAGTGATTCAACCTTGGCACGGTAGGCATAATGTTTATGCTGTGTTTATGCTACCTAATACAGTCAAGTCGCGAAAAGCCCTCATCATCGATATTCCAGGCGTTGGAACGTACTGTGGTGCGAGTGAGAGAGTCGGAACCTCTTTTGCCGGAGTTGAAGCGGAACCAGGATATTACCTGGTAAAAGCGTCCTTACAAACTCGAACTACGACGTTGTTAATTGCGCGAGGGCTCTTAAACTCCCTCAAAGATCCACGAAATTGGAACCTGGTTTGAGCCGTTGTTCGTTCGGTTGCATCCCCAGCCTTATATCGCTTTAGTTGGCTGAACTAAAGATTGCGGCTTCTATACTCAGTAGAGCCTGTTCTAAGTCATCGTTGACAATTTGAACATCAAATTCATCAGCTGCCTCGATTTCAGCTTTGGCACGTACTAAGCGTCGAGCGATCGCTTCTTCACTATCTTGACCCCGGTCGCGAATCCGATGTTCCAGCTCAGCTAAGGTTGGGGGCAGAATGAAAATTCGTAGGGCAGAAGGAAAGGTTTGGTGAATTTTCCTCGCGCCAACCACTTCAATTTCCAGTATCACTGACTGACCCGATTGAATTTGCCGTTCGACCGCAGCGCGAGGTGTTCCGTAGAGATTGCCAGCATATTCTGCCCACTCTAGCAGTTCGCCTGCGGCAACCATCTGTTCAAACTTGTCGCGACTCACAAAGTAATAGTGCTGTCCGTCAATTTCACCAGGACGAGGTTGCCGCGTCGTTGCCGATACGGAAAAATGTAACTCTGGGTGTTGCTTCAGGAGTGCCTTGAGCAACGTCCCCTTGCCAACGCCACTAGGACCGGTCAAGACGATGAGTTTGCCTGCTTGCATTTTAAGGGGAGGTACGGTTTAATTGTTGCTGTTTTGACCATCTTTACTGATTACAAAGCGATGAGCAACTGTTTCCGGTTGAATTGCCGAGAGAATGACGTGGCTCGAATCGGTAATAATCACCGCTCTAGTCCGACGTCCGTAGGTTGCATCAATCAACTGTCCGCGATCGCGCGCATCAGTAATGATCCGCTTAATCGGAGCAGACTCTGGAGAGACAATCGCAACGACGCGGTTGGCCGACACGATGTTACCAAACCCGATATTAATCAGCTGAATATCCATGAAGAGCTAACGGCAGAAGCCGCATGAGGAGCGATTACAGAGGTTCGATCTCCATGGTATCTACAATAATTTAGCCTTACAAGGCTAAATTTCACAGAAAAGCCATGTTTTAGCTTTATTTGTAATTGATTCACGTTTTAGAGCAATGGTTTTCGGTCGGTAGATGCTGACTTTTGGCTCTAACTCGCTGCTCTGATTCAATCAGTCACCCGTTATCGGTTGCCAATGACCAGATTTCAGATAACGTACAACTTGTTGAGGCTTTTTTGGTAAATTTTACCGTAAATTAAAAAAACTCAATCAGCAATTAAGATTCTGTAAACCCATCCCTAATGCAGAACAAATCAAGAGTTCTGCGGTTTATGCTGACCTCAGAATCATGTTCCTAGCAGAAATCCGCTCGGACTGATGCTAGGATTTCTCCTCACAATTTCTGCCAATGCTAAGTTGAATACCAGTCACCAGCATTGTGAAACTTGTGCAATCAACAGGGTTAATGCATAACGAATGGGTGTACGTCATTCATTGCTCGTAGTGGCTTTAGCGATGCCTGGGCTTTATTTCTCGAGTTCTGCGGCTAGCGCGATCGCTCTGAGTTTTCTCCCTTCAGATACCCCTCTCAATTCCGTATTAGTCAACCCTGCATTAGTCGCCCAGGGGCAAATCAATAGCATTGCATTGAATCAAAACGTTGAAGCTAATACGACTCAGCAAGTCGATTTCGTTTGGTCTAGTGGAGAAAAACAAGCATTTTCTCTGACCTATGATGGTTCAACCATTAGCTATAAAGTAGGAGAGAAGACCTTACAATCTCAGCTTTTAGGTTCTTTACAAAATATTGTGATTGATGCTCAAGCTCCTGATGCCAATACCAGCTTGCTGTTGGATAGCTTGCAAGTCCAAGATGCGTTGAGTACTGTATCGATTTCTGGAGTTGCAGCTACGAGTACGAATGGTGGACGAAGCCTAATTGCGATCGACAATATCGAAGGTAGTTTTTCGCTAACTGGCAATGTCACGTTGAGTTGGACGGAGGATTGGCAGAGTGCCGCTAATATTGCCTACCAAATCCTGGGGGGTACTATCAATGCTGGCAATCCAGCTGAGGAGGCAAATACTCCGATTTCCACGATCGCTCCAGCCGCACCAATTCTAATTGACACTGTGGTGGATGAGTCCGCTCCTCCAATCTCACTCAACCAACCCAGCGATCTAAGTTTAGTGAGTGAGATGGATGTACCCATACAGGTGGAGGACACAACATCTCCAAAAACGATTCCAGAACCAAGCGCAACGATCGCATTACTCTTGAGTACGGCAGCGATCGCTTTTTCTACTCGTCGTCGCTCGAATCATTAGTAGAGAACGCGGAGAGTCTTTACCCACAATCGCAGTAGATCGATTGGCTCTGGTTTCGCGTCGATCTGCGACCATGGAAATGTTGACGTGATGACACAAAAGGCGGCTTGAACATGCAACCGGTTGACTTTACTACCCTCACGGCTGCTTGTGGTGAGCTGCGTGCTGAGTGGGTACCAGGACGCACCGAACAAGTATATCAACGCGATCGCTACACGATCTCGCTGGCTTTACGCACCCTAAAGCGTCGGGGATGGCTGACGATTTCGTGGCATCCCCAAGCAGCTCGGATTGGTATGAGCGCGCCACCCCCTCGCACACCCGATACCTTTACCTTCAGCGACCAACTGCGGCACCAGCTGGGTGGCTTAGCGCTGGTTGCCATTGAAACAACCGCACCGTGGGAGCGCGTGTTAGATTTACAATTTGCTCGACGCCCTGGAGAACCAGCCAGCTTTCACCTGTACGTCGAAATCATGAGCAAGTACAGTAATGTCATCCTTACGGGTGCCGACAATCTGATTATCACGGCAGCTCACCAAGTGAGTAGCCAACAATCCAGCGTCCGTCCCATTCAAACGGGACAACCCTACGAATCTCCCCCCGCCCTCACTGGCACTGCCCCTAGCTTGAGCGAATCTCCAGAACGCTGGCAAGAGCGCATTAGTCTGGTACCTGGTGCATTGCAGCGTCAGATGCTCAAGAGCTACCGAGGCTTGAGTCCAGCGCTAGCGCGAGCGATGGCACGAGCAGCGGGTTTAGACCCCAATCAGTCTACCGAAAGTCTTACTGCCTCTGACTGGCAAAATTTGTTTCAACGCTGGCGAGAATGGCTGCAAGTACTGGGGAATCGGGAATCGGGAATCGGGAATCGGGAATCGACAGCAGGGGGCGCAGTACCAAACGTTGGCTCTGTCTCTCCCGACAGCAGAGAGTCGCCACTCCTCAATACTTTTCAACCGGGCTGGACGGAAGAGGGATATACCGTACTGGGTTGGGGTCTGGTTAAATCGGCTAAAAATGTCCAAGACTTACTCAATGACTACTACACGGCTGAGCTAGAGCAGCAAGAATTTGCCCAGTTGCACAATCAACTCGCTCAACGGCTGAGCAACGTTTTAGAAAAATTACGTCAGAAAGCCTCTACCTTTGCAGAGCGTTTGCAACAATCTGATGGAGCCGATTGGTATCGACAACAAGCCGATTTGTTGATGACTTATCTCCAGGAGTGGAAACCGGGGATGAAGTCCATCACCTTGCTTGATTTTGATACCAATCAGCCGATTGAGATTCCCTTAAATCCTGAGAAGAATGCGGTGCAAAATGCTCAGGCGCTGTACAAGCGTCATCAGAAGCTCAAACGCGCTCGAACGTCGGTTGAACCGCTGCTCAAAGAGGTGCGAGACGAGATTCAGTATTTAGAACAGGTAGAAGCTTCCTTGAAGATGCTCGATACCTACAACACCCCAGAAGATTTACAAACGCTTCAGGAAATTCGCGAAGAACTGATTGGACAAGGATATATAGAGGCTCCAGAACAACGAAATCGGGACGTTTCGGATGTGACGGCACCCTATCGCTATCAGACACCGAGTGGGTTTGAATTGTTAATTGGTCGCAACAATCGACAGAATGACCAGCTTACGTTTCGCACGGCCGGAGACTATGACCTGTGGTTTCATACCCAGGAAATTGCGGGTAGTCATGTCCTACTCCGCCTAAAGCCAGGGGCTGTACCTGACGAAGCCGATTTACAGTTTGCTGCCGATCTTGCCGCCCACTATAGCCGAGGGCGTCAGAGCGATCGCGTCCCGGTTGTCTATACAGAACCCAAATACGTTTACAAACCGAAAGGCGCTAAACCGGGCATGGCGATTTACAAGCAAGAACGAATCCTTTGGGGGCGTCCTCCTCAGGGCAGCAACTATCTGATGAGAGATGCTACCCCAGAGTGATGTAAATTTTGATTACAAAAAAATCGTATTCTATGTTACGATAATTATATAAAGAAATTTCTCTGCTGCCGATTTGGGAACGGGCAGCTTGGATTTCTGCGCCCGTAGATTGACAACGTAATTATGTAGATGTACAAGACCAGCGCTGGGAAATGCTGGTCTTTTTTGCTTCAAAAAAATTCTGCATAGATAATCAGCGAAGCCGTTTATCCTATCAGCATAGTCTCTCCAAAAACAGATGCTTTCCACCCTAGGGATGAACCATGGTTAACAATGAGGGTAGAGAGCCATTTTTCTCAAACAGATCGCCATAGCAATGAAGTATCACGTTATTTACGATGGAAACTGTAATCTTTGTGTCACTCTGGTACAGATTTTAGAAAATTTGGATCGAGGACAGCTATTTGATTACACCTCTATGCAGGATGAAACAGCTTTGCAGGAGTTTGGAGTGACGCCCCAAGACTGCGAGATGGGGATGATTTTAATTGATGCCAGTTCGCCAGAGCGTCGTTGGCAAGGGAGCGATGCCGCTGAGGAGATTGGGCAGTTGTTACCAGCAGGTCATATATTTGTCTCGGCTTATCGAGCAATGCCTGGAATGAAGTGGATGGGCGATCGCATCTACGAACAAGTCCGCGACAATCGTTACAGTTGGTTTGGCAAGCGCTCTAGTACTTACACATCGGCTTACCCCATTGGTTGTCAGGCTACACCCAACTCTCACGTTACCCAAGAGAAGCCAGAGTAGCAATTTGTGGAACAAATCACCTCTACAAAAGATCCAAGAGTGAAGAGGTATGGCAATCCACAAGGAGAACGTTCACAATAAGAGCACGACTGAAATAACAGGGTGGTCTTGACGCTTGCTTGATGTCAAGCAAACTTGAAAAGAGTTGTAATTGGGAGTTGGTTAAAGAAGATGTCGAGCGATCGAAAGTGGCAACTCTGGAAACCTCGTCAGTCCAATTCCCCATCTCGCGATACAGGAAATCAGTCAACAACAAAAGCACAACGCCAGTCACGGTGGTGGCAAAATTCCGCTCGGTTGAGTCACCTCTTAGTTGGTGTCTGGGCATTCTCAGGGGCAATGGCTACAGGCTTGAATGGCAGTCTGGTGCAAATGATGGAACGACAAGCCCAGACGACGTTATTCCAGCTTCGAGGCTCGGTGACGCCCCCAAAAAATGTTGTAATTTTGGCGATTGACGAACACTCTCTCGATCAGGGGAGACAGTATCAATCCGATCCTCAAACGCTGGCTTACTTTGAACCGCTGCAAAAGTGGCCCTGGAAACGAGAAGCGTATGCAAAGGCGATCGATCGCTTAATGGCAGCAGGGGCAAAGTCTGTAGCAATAGATGTTGTATTAGACAGTCCGAGTAGCTATGGTCAGGCAGACGACAAACAGTTACAAACAGTACTAAAGAAGTATGCGGGTCGGGTTACTCTAGCGGCAACCTACGAAGAGGATGAGACGCGCCCAGGCAGCTTAATCCAACTCATTGGGCCAAATCCCTTATTTCAGACGAATCCACTCTCTGTTGGCTCAATTAATTATCCCTTGGAGTTAGATAGCAGAATTCACCGTCACGCGAATCAGTTTGTCCAACTCTGGGCTAAAAATAATCCGGGACTAGCGAAAGAGTTCTTCGAGTTTATTGCTACAATCCCCTCGTTCGATGAAGCTGCCTTACACGCGGCTAGACTAACCTACCCCAAGCCTAAAGGCGATTCTATTTTCTTCTACGGGTCTGCGAACACCTTCGAGCAAATTCCCTTTGCC